>WFOZ01000790.1 GCA_015487825.1 Planctomycetaceae bacterium | reverse complement strand
GCCCGGTACGGCCCGTAAGTTTTTTACCGTTGAAGAGGCAAATTCAACTCTCCCTCTGGTGAAGTTGATCGTCCGTGACATTGTAGAGCTTTACGCCGATGTGCGCGATCGCCGCGACCGGCTTTCTGCGATCTCCAATAACGAATACAGTAACGCGGAACGTGATGATGTTTACAGTGAGGAACTCGAAGAGGTCGAAGCTTCCATCTACAAAGATATAGAAAGGCTGAAAGCGTTCATTGCTGAATTGACCGAACTCGGTATCGAACTGAAAGATCCCGAAGCCGGCCTGATTGACTTCCATTCCCTGCAGGAAGGAAGAGAGATATTTCTGTGCTGGAAGCTTGGTGAAGAAGAAATTTCCCACTGGCACGAACTTGATGCCGGTTTCGAAGGAAGGCAATCTTTGTAAAGCCGGCTCGTTAATTATGTCGTGGTTGGGCAGTGTCGGTTCACAAATCAGGCAGGGGTTACCGTGATAAGGTGTGCGTCCCGCAGATGCTTTTCCATTTCCTGTTGTGATTTTTCAGGATCGCGTTCGGTGATTGCCTGCAGGATGGCGTGATGGGCCTGCGAGGCTCTATGGTGTTGTTCGGGATCGTGCTTCCCACTTTCGCGTTGTGCGAATTTCACGTAAGAGCCGAGTATGTTCAGCAGGACCCAGAACAGCGGGTTACCTGTAGCCTTGGCAATTTGTACGTGAAACTGATGGTCGGCTTCTATCGATTCAGGGGTGTCGGTGTCGTAGGAATCGAAGCGTTTTACTAAAGCTGTTAAACGATTAAGATCTTCAGTCGTTCGCTTTCGGGCAGCCAGTCGCGCAGTTTGAAGTTCCAGTCCCAGTCGAACTTCAAAAACATGCATCAACGATTGCTCACCCTCCATCGAAAGCATCAGTGGAAACAGTTTGGCTAATGTTTCTGAACTCATCTTACAGACAGTTGTACTTTTTCCATGAGAGATATTCAGCACTCCCAGCGCTTTAAGCATGGAAAGGGCTTCACGCACTGCAATACGACTGACCTGGAAATCCTTCATCAAAGTTCGCTCACTGGGAATAGCCTCGCTTACTCCCCAGGTTCCTGATTCAATCAAACGCAGCATCTCATCAAACAAACGAGCCGTTGTCCCCTTCCGTTTCGTCTCCTGCGCAGTCGGACGATGTTGGAAATCATCAGATATATTTTCGGAAGAATCATTTTCAATCATGGGAAGGAATTCAGATTTATAAAAAATGATGAGGCAACTGGGACAATTTTTATTTCAGTTTTATCATATTGTCCCGGCATGGTTGTATGTTTTGGCAACTGCAACTTTTACATCAGCCGTTGGACGCTAGCGAGTTGCGGCTGATTTGCTTCTGAATAATCAGGGTTAGTAACATAAAGACAAAAATTCTCAATTCTTATTGACGGTTATGGGGGCGTTTCCCGGCGAACATACTTAGGATTCCAAGCAGAATCAGTAAAGGAATCATCATCCAGAGATACCTTGCAAAAGCAGCGAATAAAACAATTCCCCCGAGTAAATACCAGGGTAATCGTTTAAGTATTTTGGGATGCCTGACCATTACCGGAATTGCCAGCCAGAATGCACCAAGCATGGTGCCTACTCGCAGCATCGCCCCGTAAACAGCCTGTTTTTCGGGATCGAACCACCAAACGCCCCCCGAAACGATAAGAAACAGAATCGCGAGCAGGCCGATATACCGGCGTTTCGACTGTAATTCACTCGGTTCCATATTTCTAACGGTCAGTTTCTCTACGACTAGAACATCAACAAAAAATCTATTCAGACACGGCAGTCACCACAAACAAGCCTGACCGAAATAGTAGTATTACATTGATTTTAATGTAAGGCACAGGGAACTTTTCAACGCCTTGCACTTCTAAGCAGGTAAGTTTCCTCATACGGGGCAATTCGGCTTAGTAATGAGACCTAAAGCATAATCCGAGATAAACACCGAGAAGAAAAACAACTGAAATTACAGATTACGATTGCATACTCGCTTTACGCATTATAATCAATACACCGTGAACCAGAATAAGTTTCTGAAAAAATACAAAGAACTTTACCTCTGCAAATAGTAACACTCAATCCCGTTCAGGGTTGTCTGTGGTGCGTAGCAATCCCATGTATTTAATTTCAGGTAACGCGGGGTGGCCCGACCACTTTTGTGGTTGGGGGCCGACAGGCACAAGATGAACGCGCCATGGTTGTTCAATTTCATTTGAACTTCCAATAATAATGGAACTCACATGGCGCGTACATCTTGTTGCTACGCAACCCCACCGCTAATAGCGGTCGGGCCACCCCGCGTGATTTTGAGAGAACCGCCCCGCAAATGTTGGGATACACATTCGCTATCCCAACCTACATTTCACCTACGCTACGGCACTAACCAAATTAAGGCATCATCAAGGCAAATGCCGAGCAGATCAGTCCCGAAATTGGTGCAAGAAAGATGATCGAAAAAATGGCACCGGCAACAACAAGTCCGCAGCCCATTTCTCCCGGTAGTGCCGTTGCCTGATCTACGCTAGATCCATATAGAATACCT
>WFOZ01000789.1 GCA_015487825.1 Planctomycetaceae bacterium | reverse complement strand
GAATATCACCCATTTCGATGGAACATTGTTCGACCTGTTTTTCGTCGGTGCCTCGAATAATAATCCGTAATAAATCAGAATGCGGCGGCATCTGTCTCCCTTCGCGGTGCTTCAATTCCTGTTTGGCAAAGCCGACGTAATCATGCTCGGCGGCAAAGCGGATTGCTTCTGCATCGGGCTGCATCGTTTGTACGAGCACACGACCGCCACGCGAACTGCGACCGGTTCTGCCAGCCACCTGGGAGATCAACTGAAATGTCCGTTCGGAAGCGCGAAAATCGAGTTGATGCAGCGACGTATCGGCATCAACAACGCCCACGAGTGTCACATTCGGAAAATCAAGCCCCTTGGCGATCATTTGTGTGCCAAGCAGGATGGAGACTTCGCCATGCCTGAATTTTTCGAGTGCTTCATCGTGGCTGCCCGGCTTTCGCATTGAATCGCTGTCCATACGAATGACCGAAACGCCGGGGAACTTGCTGCGAACTTCATCTTCGAGCCGCTGCGTTCCCGAACCGAAATGCCTTAAGCCCGGCTGATGACAGGACGGGCAGGAATCGGGCAGCGTTGTTTTGAAATCGCAGGTATGGCAAAGACAGATTTTTTTATCTTTGTGCCACGTTAAACTGGTCGCACAATGCGGGCAACAGAATTTTTCACCACACTGCCTGCACCACAACACCGGGGTGAATCCACGAAGATTGAAGAACAGAATAATCTGCCCATCATCTTTCAGTGCCTGATCCATTGAGGTACGCAGCGCCCGTCCGATGTTGTGCCCTCGTTTGATAAGCGGATCATTCACAGTATCAACCGTGATGACCGGCGGCATCGGCAGTTTTTCGATTCGTTCGGGCAACGAAATTAAGCGATACTGTTTTGTCTTCGCTTTCCACCACGATTCCAGCATCGGCGTGGCGGTGCCAAGCACGAGCGGAATATTTTCCATCATCGCCCTTTTGCGAGCCACTTCCCGGGCGTGATATCGCGGAATCGTTTCCTGTTTGAAAGTGGTTTCGTGTTCCTCATCGATAATTATCATTCCCAGATTTGGCATCGGGGCGAAGACTGCGCTTCGCGCCCCAACAACGACCTGCACTTTTCCTGATGCAATTTGCTGCCAGTGCCAATGCCTTTCAGAATCTGTCAGATGAGAATGCAAGACCGCAACCGAATCGAAACGCCTGCTGAATCGTCGGATCGTTTGCGGCGTTAAACTGATTTCAGGCACAAGCAGAATCGCCTGCTGTTCCCGATCAACAATATGACGGATCGCCCGGATATAAACTTCTGTTTTTCCGGAACCTGTCACGCCATGCAATAACAATGTTTCATGCGACGATGTTTTTCCATCGGCTGCATTAATAATGGCATCCAGGGCCCGCTGTTGATCGCCACTAAGCGAAAGGGCTTCTTCCCGTTCAACGTGCTTTTGATCGGGAGAGTATGTCAGCCGGGTTTCGCGAATCGCTTCGATGATCCCTTTTTTTCGCAACGTGTTGACAGGCGATGTTCCACACTTTGCCGCCGCGGTGAGAGCATCGATCAGCATCGGCTCTTCGGCTGCCTTCAACACTTCAATGACCGCACGCTGCTTGGCGGGAAGTTGCCAATCGTCAATACGATCCAGAATTCCCTCTGCGATGCGAAAGAGGCGAAATTCGCGTGTCCCTGCATTTTTTTTGACCGCAGCCGGGATCACACTGTGCAGCACCTGTCCCCAACTACACAGATAATATTCTGCAATCCAGTGAGTTAAATCAAGCATCTTCTGATTCACGAGCGGTTCGCGATCCAGAATTTCGACTATTTCTTTCAGTTTCCGTTTCCCGGAAAGTTCGGGCGGAATTCCATGTTGCAGTCCGATACAAAAACCAACCTCCACTTTGTTACCCCGCCCCAGTGGTGCTTTCACCCGCTGTCCGGGGCGCAACATCTCCCGCAACGGATCGGGCACCAGATAATGATACCCCGTTTCCATCGGACGATTAAAAACCACCTCAGCAACAAGACGATCACGAAGATCAGCCTCGCTCCATTTCAAATCGGCAGCATCCTGAAATAAATTCTGTTGTCGGTTCACATCGGCATTGTAGAACGAAGCGATTCAACAGACCAGCGTGGAGAATCAGAGAGGATTTCCGGGCCGTTTAATCTGCCGCCGTTGCCTGAAAAAGGCCTATTCCTCTTTCAATTTCACAATGATTTCGGTTTCGACACTTGAGCCAAGCGGGAGTGCGACCATGCCGATGGCGGTGCGGGCGGCCAGGCCGGAATCGCCAAAAACTTCCAGCAAAAGTTCTGAAGCCCCGTTGATGACCAGATGCTGATCGGTAAAATCCGGTTCGGAATAGACGTAGCCGGTTAATCGTAAAATTTCTTCGACCCGATCAAGGGAGCCGATTGCTTTTTTGAGCATTCGCAAATTGTTGGCAACACATAACGCGGCGGCCTTTTGCGATTCCTCCAGCGAAACCTGGGAAGGAACTTTTCCCTTGGTAATCAGCTCATCCCCTTCCATCGGGACGGCCCCGGAAACATACGCAGTCGTGCCTGTAATCGCAACTTGACGATAGATTGCTCCAGGAGAAGGAACGACTTCCGGCGGATATCCCAACGCGGCCAGTTTTTCTTCGGGTGTACTCATTCTGGTTTTCCTGTAAAGTAAGGGCTCATTAGATTTCCTCGTTCCCAAGGTCCACCTTGGG
>WFOZ01000788.1 GCA_015487825.1 Planctomycetaceae bacterium | reverse complement strand
GCTCGATGGAATGCACCCAGACAAAAAAGGACAGCAGATTGTGTTCGAATTGTTGATAAAATCTCCTCCTTTCAAATCACTTCTGTTATCGCCGGTTAGCCGTTAGTATTATCGAAATAACTCCGGAAAATTCAAAGGAAATTAATAGATGATCATTAGAGTTCGAGTTCGCCTGCCACAGATTTTTATTCTGATGGCTGTCAGTCTGTTTTCTGCAACTCCTCTGTTTTCAGCCGATAAAAAACTTTGGCTTGATGATCGATGCAAGCCAATGCCTACCGATTTACTGGGACCATTTGTGCGATTAGGCAATGGTTCCATTCTCGCGATTGGCAACAACGAAACTTACGTAAGTGATAACGAAGGAACAACCTGGTCGAAGCCACGACCTCTGTTCGATAAAACAAAAAATATAAAAGTCAGCAACGAACGGGCGATGCTTCGCACAAAACAGGGCACTATTGTCGTCGCTTACATGAACCTGTTGGACAGAAAATGGACCTGGGATAATAAACTGCACGATGCACCGGGGGCGAGGCTTCCTACTTACGTGATGCGCAGTCTGGATGATGGAAAAACCTGGCAGGATATTCAGGAAGTACATGAGGATTATACCGGTGCAGTACGAGATATGATTCAAACAAAACAGGGACGCATCATCTTCACCGCGATGAAAATGCAACATGATCCCGGTCGTCACGCAGTGCTTACTTATTCATCCATTGATGATGGAAAATCCTGGAAGCCGAGTGGGCTGATTGATCTGGGAGGAAAGGGACACCATGGCGGTGTCACAGAACCTTCTCTGACCGAGCTGAAAGATGGTCGGCAATGGATGCTTATTCGAACCAACTGGGGAGAGTTCTGGTCTGCTCATTCTTACGACGGAGGCAGGTTTTGGAGAACTCTCCAACCTTCGGGCATCAGATCTTCCAGTGCGCCCTGCCTGGTGAAAAGGTTGCAAAGCGGGCGGTTGCTGCTGCTATGGAATCGTCCCGTCCCGCAAGGCAAAGAAAGTTGGCCGCTGAGTGGTGGCGATGGATTGTGGTCTGAAACTCCCGTCAGTAATTTTCGCGAAGAATTATCACTGGCCATTTCAGAAGATGAAGGCAAAACATGGACAAAACCGGTTGTCATCGCCCGTCAATCAGGAACATGGCTTGCTTACCCTTATGTGTTTGAACAAAAACCGGGCATTCTCTGGGTCACAACAATGCAGGGAAAAGTTCGTGTTGTTATCAATGAAGAGGATTTTGTGAATCAACAATAAGATCATCAATCGCGGTTGTCATATTATCATTGATTCAGGATTTCCAAACAGTTCGTTATCGGAAATCCAGTCTTCTTGAGTGTAGTGAATAATTGACGTATCAGTTTCCTGAATTTCGATCGCCTGCAACTTGAAACCGAGGTCGGTGATTTCAGTAAAAAGCAGATGTGCCAGGTTTTCGACACTTGTCGGACGATCGAAAATTTTCAGTCGCAATTCTTCGCCGGTGCGTTGCATATGAGACACGAGCGTTTCGTACATCGTGTCGTTTCTGTTAATGAGCATTGAATGATCGTACTGCGTTTTAAACAGCGGTTCTATTTTCTCATCGAATTCACCAAACAGCGTGCTGATGTTGCCTTGCCGTACCACATCAAAAAAGCATTGTACGCCATAGCGGTGGCCATGCAGATTGCAACACTTATCGGCTAGTTCCTCATTACGATGAGCTGCGTAAAACTTGTAAGTTTTTTTGATTATCATTGAAACGCCCAAATCTTTATTGTTGCTTTCAATCGAAGAACCTTATTTTTATGGTTCCTGTCTGCTATTGTTTCCAGAGCGTAGACTGGAATTTAATTCTTTCATTTCGAGCCGAATTTCCTGGAGTTCGAGTCGTATTTGATCAAGCTCTTCGTTTTGCTGCGTTTCTCCCGGTTCGAGCAGCATCGTTGCAACATAACCAGTGTAAGTTGCGAAAATGGCTACTCCCAGTGTCATCAAAACCATCGCAACGGCTCGTCCGCCGGCTGTAACGGGTACATAGTCTCCATACCCGACAGTTGTCATTGTCACTACGACCCACCAGATGGCGTCTTTCCCATCGTGAATGGACGAACCCTGGACACCTCTTTCAAAAACAAGCACTGCCACCGAACCTGTCAAAACTGTTGTGACAGTCACCAGAGTCGCCAGCGAGAGAGCAAATTCAGAACGCGATGCAGACATACGATTTGCAAGGTTGCGTATCGTACGAATTCCTTTGAGTATACGTAATACTCTTGCCAGGCGACCAATACGGAAATATTCAATAGCCGGGATGCTCGATAGCAAATCGAGCCAACCCCACGTCAGCAAATACTTCATGCGGTTTTCTGCAATCATTAATCGCAATGCGAAATCTACCAGAAAAACCATACAGATTAGAAAGTCAACAGTTTGCAGCACATAAAGAATATCACTGCTGACAGGAAAAAACATTTCTTCTGCGAATATTACGAGTGCTAAAATACACAACCCCAGAATGAATAATTCATAAGCCGGGGAGTTGATAATCGTTGGATTCTTAAACTTTTCGATGCGACTCATTGAGAAAAACCAACTGGTTGAAGTACGAAAGATCTAACGGTCTCTGGGCTGCCATTTTGAATGGCAGACTCGCCTCCTGAAAATTTGCTTGACAGGCAAGGAAGTTTGTTTGTTAATTCCCCCAGAGGACTCCCCTTATTTCATATTGATTCCGATATACAATCTTACAACGATTTAGACTAGACCATTTTCATTCACCCGCACTAATTTTTCGTGGGGCTCCAGTAGAGATTGCAACCGGGCAGTGCGGCTTTCAGATTGTCTATTCCAACCTGCGTGAAGCCGGGCCCACTAATATTCAGATCTTCAAGCGTCTTGAGGCCATGTAAATGTTCCAGGCCGGCATCGGTAACGTATGTATTATTAAGTGTTAGAGAGATCAGCTTTTTCATCCCTTTCAGATGCACCAGGCCGGAATCGGTAATTTTTGTATTCTCCAAATCCAGGTATTTTATTTCTGTCAGAGAATTCAAATGGGATATCCCTGTATCAGTTATTGAAGTCCGGTTCAGATACAGTCCCTCAAGATTGGGGAACGCTTCGAGATGTTGCAGCCCTTCGTCTGTTACAGATGTGTTACCAAGATTCAAATACTTCAACTTATTAAGCCTCTTGAGGAAAACAAGCCCCTCGTCGCTTATCTGAGTATCCTTCAGGCTCAGGCCTTCCACGAAATGCACTCTTCCAAGAGTCATTAAGTCTGTATTTTGTACTGTGGAAGAAGAAAGATCGATCTGTTCTATTTTTTCGAAAGGGAACCGCCAGTTTTTGCCCAGATGAGTTTGAATATATGCTTCATCTGTTGCAGAGAGGTAGTTGAAGATAATACCGGGGACAGTAAAGACACTACCGCCATGCCTGGCAATTAACTGTCTCATTCGAAAAGTCTGTACGAACGGTGTAGAGAAAACCATCAGGATTAAAATGAAGGCAATGCCCAAAATCCATTGTATTCGGAAGGCTCCTTTCTCCCGTTTCGCTTTGGCCGTTTCCGCATTATTCATCAGCCTCTACTTTCTGTTCGCATATGGTTGCTCTGATCATTTTATGAGAGAGGCGGTATTTATTTCGAGCCAACAGACCAGCTTTTCTGCGACAGACGTTTTTGTTCCAGACCACGCTGCAATAGTTGAACCAGTTTCGTCGAGTAGTTCAACACTGTTTTTTTCAGAGGCAATTGCTTCGGGGCGGTTCAGAACGATCCAGTTGCAGTTTTTTCGGCGAAGTTTTTGTAACGCATTTTCGCGTTCATTTTGTGCTTCAAGTGCAAAGCCAAGTATCCAGTGAGAATCTTTCTGCTTTCCCAATGCTGCAAGAACATCATCGGTTTCAATCATCTCCAGAGAGATTGGCGCACCTGTTTTCGACATTTTTCCTGCAATGCGTTCTCGCGGTTTGTAATCGCAAACTGCAGCAGCGGCGATCACACCATCACATAGCGGGAACAATTCCCGGCAGGTCTGCATCATTTGGTCGGTCGATTCCACCGCATGAAACTCGGCTCCTATGGGAGGGACCAGCGAAACGGGTCCACTAACCAGAACCGCCTCATGTCCTGCGTTGAGGATCGCTTGAGTAATTGCGTATCCCATTCGGCCGCTGCTCGCATTGGAAATATACCGTACATCATCAAGATATTCCCGTGTCGGGCCGGCTGTGACCAGAATCCGCATTACTCATCTCTCTTTGTGAATTCCACATCGATTATATCGTTCCCTGACTCATCAACATGGCGTATCGGTTCTTCCATTGAAGAAGCCTCAAAGGGAGAAAACCCCTGACTTTGAAACTGCTGATGAACTGTGAATTTTGCATTCTTCATTATTGATTGCCGTAATGCTTTCCTTACCAAAGATCTGAACAGAGGCCAAAGCAGTAAAAAACCGACCATATCGGTCAGGATGCCCGGCGTGATCAACAGCGCCCCCGCAACCAGAATCATCGCCCCGTCCATTAATGAGTCGGTTGGCGGTTTCCCCTGTGCCATCTCTTCGCGAATACGCCGCATGATCAGGAAACCCTGCCAGCGGACCAGCATTGTCCCCACGACACCTGTAAGCAGAATTAACGCAATAGTTACAGGCCATCCATGTAATTGACCAATCTTGATAAGCAGGATCAGCTCAATAAAAGGAACCAGGGTGAACAGTAAAAACAAGCGCAATAGCAATATCCACTCCCCAATTAATAAGGGTTCAACTCCAGCGTGACTGGTTTATTAACTTCAATGATTGATAATTCTGTAGCCATGTTGCGACAAAATGCAAAGTAACTTTTGCTGATTCATTCCTTGGCTGCTACAATTTCGCGAGGTGAAGAGGGCACCCGGTTTCCAATTCAATAAAACCTGTCGCTGCTCAGCTAGACAACGCTCGATATATTACTGCTACAACTTATCAATTCAACAGAGCCAGGGGCAACGTGCCAGTCTGTATTTCCAACGGTAAAAATTTGCGAACGGCTCGCAAATTATAGAAAAATATCAGTTTGGTTACGGCTATCAGAGTGAACCAGCCGTGCTGGGGTGATATCACCTCTTACCAGAGGTGGGGCAATTGTCGTCTACCGATGAATGTTAACCAATGCTTCGTCGCTGGCAACAAATTGAAACCGAACCTTCATTGTTCGAGTAATCCTAGCAGGCATTATACTCTGCTAGGGAATATAATACAGGCAAATATAGAAGAATGAACCAGACGTGCTGGGATTTGCACTGCTTTGCCAGGTTCCCGACTTGGAAGTTGTTTTATAATTAAAAAATCTCAACCGTAACTTTTCCTCTTTTTCAGTGCTCGAATGTGCCCTATCGGGTCGTCATGGGCGATTAATTTGAGTAGAATCAACGCTGCTGGTCTACTAACATATTTCTTTTGCCTGATAACAATAATTTTTCTGTGGTTACAGCTGTCAAAACAAACCAGCCGTACAGAGTAATTAATGTTAGTACAATCGAGCTGCTGGACAAAATACATTGTGTGCAGGCATTATCTGCTTCAATAATACCCTGTAGCTCCCCAACTTTACCCGATTCGAAAAAAATTTAGAAAAGATATTGATGCCCGCTCTTGTTCAACCGAACCTACTTCGCAAGCTGAATGAACGTCAGGTTCTTGAAACTCTTCAAGCACATGGACCTGCCTCCAGAGCAGAAGTCTCACGGATTTCCGGCATTAGCGCTCCAACGGTATCCAAGGTGGTTGCAACGCTTCTTGATGCCGGGTTTCTGGAAGAGCTGGATGCTTTAACGGAAAAATTCGGTCGTCCCGCTAAACTGCTGCGTCTGGCAACTGACAGCCTGCGTGTTATCGGTATCGTGATTGACGTTTCGCAATGCTCAATCGTGACAGGAGGGCTGGATGGTAGCATTGACTGGGACAATGCTTTCGAAATTTCAACGCCCGATAACTACGATGATTTAATTGATGAAATAAGCGACAAGGCAATTCAGTTGATCAACAGAGAGACAGCGATTCAGGGAATCGGCCTGAGCGTACCAGGTTTGATTGACCAGAGGCAGCAAAAGTGCCTCTTTTCTCCGAATCTACATCTGACAGATGGGCATTCCCCCGGCTACGATCTGAGTGAACGATTAGGACTTGATACTGTCATGATCCATGAATCGCAGGCGCTATGCTTGGCGGAGCGGTTAAATGGTAATGCCCAGGGATTAAATAATTTTGCCTTGCTTGATGTAAGTGCGGGGCTGGGAATGGGAGTGATGACAGAGGGGCGACTGCTGGAAGGGCATAGTGGATTAGCTGGAGAGTTGGGACATATTACCATCGATGTCTCGGGGCGGTTGTGTGGCTGTGGGAATCGTGGCTGTCTGGAAACTGTTGCTACGGATGCATCTTTTGTCAGATCAGTTGGCGAATTAACAGGCAGTCAGTGCAGTTTCGATGAAGCTGTTCAACTCGCTCGTTCGGGGAATCGTGAAGTATTAAACTTACTGGAACAGACCAGTGAGTATCTGGCTGTTGCTATGGCTGCGGTAATTAACATTCTAAACCCTGAAACGTTACTGATTTATAGCAAACTTCTGGATGTCCATGAAGATTTTTTTTCATCCACAATCGAACTGACAGGCAAACGGGCACTGAAAAAACCGTTTAAGGATTGCCGCATCATTCGTGTCAAAGGAGGAAAATGTGATGGAGCGATCGCAGGGGTCATTCATCACCTGACAAAATCACTCGCCCCTTCACTCAACTGAATACCAAATTCGAATTGTTTATTCTGGCCGCCATCTTGCGAAATACGAATACAAATGCGACGGTTATTGTTTGATTGACCTAACCCGACGTAGCCGGAACCAAACAGGAATTTGAACCACGAATGAACCCAGCACGGCTGGTTCATTCTGATAGCCGTAACCAAACTGATATTTTTCTATAATTTGCGAACCGTTCGCAAACTTTTTACGTTAGTAGTACAAATTTAATAATTCGATCAAACCTTCAATTTCAGGTTCGTTGTAGGATGGCGTGCTTGCACCCATC
>WFOZ01000787.1 GCA_015487825.1 Planctomycetaceae bacterium | reverse complement strand
TCTCTCAGGCAGTTTTGTATCCGCAGACCAATGGTCGAGATACCTACATTGTTGCTACAGATCAGGCAGCGGGAGAATTATTGAGCAGCGACAAGAAAGCATTTCTTGATAACATCCGGAATGTTCAAGGTATGAATCACCAGGCCGTGAAAGCTTTTTTTGATTTTGGCCCGGAGATCAAACTGGCTGTCTCTCCCGGCAGTAAGCAAACAGCGGATGAGCCAGCTTCTTTTGAACAGGCGATCGCTTTTCGTTTGCGAATTCCGTACAGGAATCCTGAAATTGTGGACCTTCGTGTGAACGGTCATCTATTGAAAAAGAGCCTGAAAGATGGTTATCACTCTTGGTATGCCAATGGCTACACGCAGGTGCATATTACAATTCCGAAGCAGAAGGCCTCCACGGCATCATTGTATGTCATCACTTGTGCTTATCGCCCGAAATCGATTCGCAAAAATGGCTGGAGCCCGCCTGAAGAGGTATTGAAGCGTGTGAAATCCGGGTCATAAAAAGCACCAAGTGTGAGCAGAAGAAGGGATATTAAATGCAAAAACCCCTGTAAAAACAGGGGTAACGCCAGGAAATATAAAGATGTTTCGATTGCCGGTCTCACCGACAAAAAACGACCCCGACGGGACTCGAACCCGCAACCACCGGATCGACAGTCCGGTACTCTAACCAATTGAGCTACAGGGCCTCTGCTAACTCAAGCTCGGCGTATTCTAGCCAAACTTGGGAGGTAGTCAATAAAGTCGGTAAAAAACAGAGCCGACTTGAACATTTTTTCTTTCTTCGCGACTACATCTCTATACTATCGGAGAGAATCGAGAGGTTCTTTTTACAGATAAATGGCTAAGCCTCAACTCTTTTTCCCGGTTGAGACTGTTTCAAAGAGGCTCAATTGTTGTTATTTCACGAAAATAAAATGAGTGAACAAAGCCATGCTGCTGATAGACAATTTGCAGCTCCGCCAAGTTCGCAGAATTCCTCTTTTTGGCAGAATTTCTGCAGGGTTGTAATATTGACTCTTTGCTTTGTTGGTTGCTCGCAGGAAGAATCACCCGTTGCGCCTTCGCAGAATGAACGCAGTGTTGCAGTTAATGATAAACCTCAGGAAACTTTAATAAGATCACACGAGACTGAACCTAATCAGACGAGGCAAACGCAATTGCCTGCAGAAAATCCCAAAGAGCAGGGGGGTGATGCGATTGTAGTTCCTCAGGCAAAGGTGAAGTCACCTGAGGAGAAACAATTTGACCGAAAGCGGTTGAATGCTCTGGGGTTTGAAGTTTATGAATCTCGCAACCTTTTGCTGGTGAGTGATGGAGTCCAACCGGAAAAGAAGGAGATTTTCGAAAAGCTTCCTGAAGTTGTTGTTCGGTTAACGAAACGTTTTTTGGCAGATTATCCACAGACGCCCGACCAGATTCAACTCACCGGCTATGTCATGCGAGACCGTTCTCTTTACCTGCAGGCAGACCTGCTTCCCAACGATTTTGCCAATCTCGCACACGGGTTGCACAAGGGGTATTCGTTCTGGATGAATGAGCAGAAGACAGACTATTACCGCAGGCATTTGCTGATCCATGAAGCTGTTCATTGTCTGATGGATGTTAAATCGCCTCGCTGGCCGCTGTGGTACCTGGAAGGGATGGCTGAGTTTTATGCGGTCCATCAGATAGGGCAGAATGGGGAAATTCAATTCGGGGTTGCTCCTTCAGCTTCTCAGATTGCCGGAGGCTTTGGGCGTCTACAGTTGATTCGTGATGAAATTAAAGCGGGGCGATTCCGGACCATATCGAAAGTCAGAGAACTAAATCTGAATAACTTTTATCCACACAAAACATCCTATGCCTGGTCATGGGCATTGTGTTATTTTCTGGCAACGCATCCTGAAACGCAAAAAGAGTTTCAGCAGTTGGGGATGTATCGGGACTCTCAACAGTTTGATCATTTTTTTGAACAGGCATTCCCGGCAGAGGACGTAAAACTGAATGCTCAGTGGGCGGTTTTTGCCTCTTCGCTTGTTCCGGATTATGATATTAAAACAGCAAGTATAACATGGAGTTCATCGCCGGTATTGAATGGAAAGGTCCAGATTCGAGCTGACCGAAACTGGCAAGCGAGCGGCATCTCACTTGTCATGGGGAAACAATATCGAATTGAAGGAAGTGGGCAGTTTACGGTTGCACAAGAACCGGTTCCATGGGAAAGCGAGCCGCAGGGAGTTTCTATTGAGTATGTCGATGGTCAACCATTAGGGCAGTTGCAGGCGGCACTTTACAGCCCGACAGAACCGGGTGAACATCGTGCTCACGGATTCCTGCGGATCATTTCAGTGGGACGCCAGTTGATTTTGACGCCGGACAGAAATGGTGAACTGTTCTTTCGAGTGAATGATCGTGGCTCAAGCTGGAGTAACAACAAAGGAGGGCTAGCCATTTCAGTTGAAGAATTTGCTGAGTAAATAACTCATTGGGAAGGGTTCTTACTCTATGTTTAATGGCTTGAAAATTTACGCAATGCACAAAAAGAGTTCTTATTGATTCATTTGACGTAACAACTCAGAGGAGCGTGGCTCGGATCAGATTGTTATTTGAAAGGCCTGAATAGCCAGAGGAATTCTACACAATCTGCTCTCAGAACAGGAAACGTCATTACCAGCCACTCATCATTGAATAGTTACCAATTGGTAACTATTCAATGATGTCTGGTTATTGCAGAAATTAAGGTTGTTTGTAGGGTCCGCTATTGCGGACCACCGCAGAAAGAGGAGGATCCACCTCCCATAGTGGTCCGCAATAGCGGACCCTACGCCAACGCTGAATAGATACACCATTTGACATAAAGAAGGTCGTTGTTATTTGAGTGGCATTTTTATTGATCTATATTAC
>WFOZ01000786.1 GCA_015487825.1 Planctomycetaceae bacterium | reverse complement strand
TCCCAGCACGGCTGGTTCATTCTGATAGCCGTAACCAAACTGATATTTTTCTGAAATTTGCGAGCCGTTCGCAAACTATTACCGTTAGAAATATAAAGAAGATTTAATTTTGGTGTCGGTGGTCAGAATGAACCAGCCTTGCCGGGATATTCTGTTCATATAAAGCCAGGGCAAAACAATCAAGCATGCGTGTATGCTGATGTCTTCGCATTTTCTGAGTTGAAAATGGTGCTAATTACCGGAAGCGGGATTGAATTGTATCCGCTTGGCTTGAATCTATAGAGATGCGTGTTAATCTTGCTCAGATTTTGCGCCCATTTTGGCGATTTTTGAGCAAAGCTCATTATTGCCGAGTTGATTATTACTTTTAAGACTTTATCAAGAGGTACATTCTCCGTGCCACGTCGCGACGATTTACATAAAATTATGATCATCGGTTCTGGTCCCATTATTATTGGGCAGGCCTGTGAATTTGATTATTCAGGAACCCAGGCTTGCAAGTCATTACGGGAAGCCGGGTACGAAGTTGTGTTGGTCAACTCGAATCCTGCAACAATTATGACTGACCCGGATACGGCCGATCGAACCTATATCGAACCGATCACCTGGGAATATGTGGCTGAGATCATTGCTAAAGAACGTCCTGATGCGGTACTTCCGACATTGGGAGGGCAAACAGGGCTGAACACCGCGATGGAACTGCATCGGCGAGGCATCTTCGAAAAATATGGTGTCGAAATGATAGGTGCCAGGGCGGATGTGATTGTGAAAGCGGAAGAGAGGGACGCCTTTAAGGAAGCAATGACGAAAATCGGATTGGATGTTCCGCGCAGTGCAGTGGTCCACAATATGAACGATGCTCGCGAAGCACTGGATACTTTGGGGCTGCCTTTAATTGTGCGTGCCAGTTTTACGCTTGGAGGAACAGGCGGCGGAGTTGCGTATAATCGGGAAGAATACGACGAAATCGTTCGAAAAGGAATCCAGCTTTCCCCTGTGGGTGAGGTTCTTGTTGAAGAATCGTTGCTTGGTTGGAAAGAATACGAAATGGAGGTGATGCGGGACAAAAACGATAACTGTGTCATCATCTGTGCAATCGAAAACTTCGACCCGATGGGCGTGCATACCGGAGACTCCATCACGGTTGCTCCAGCTCAAACGCTGAGTGATAAAGAATACCAGAAAATGCGGGATGCCACATTTGCCTGCATGAGAGAAATTGGTGTGGAAACGGGGGGATCGAATGTGCAATTCGCAGTGCATCCCGAAACCGGACGCATGACGATTATCGAAATGAATCCTCGCGTCAGTCGTTCGAGTGCCCTGGCGTCCAAGGCGACAGGTTTCCCGATTGCCAAAATCGCGGCCAAATTGGCAGTTGGGTACACATTAGACGAAATCCCGAACGATATTACCCGAGAAACTCTCGCCTGTTTTGAGCCTTCCATTGATTATGTGGTGACCAAGTATCCCCGCTGGACATTCGAAAAATTTCCGGACGCCAATTCAGAACTGACCGTGCAGATGAAATCGGTTGGTGAGACGATGGCAATCGGGCGCACCTTCAAAGAGTCATTCCAAAAAGCAATGCGTGGTCTGGAAGTGGGGCATTTCGGATTTGGAGGAGGCAAAAAAGATCTCTGGGAATCTGATTCTCGACCGACAATCGAACAGATTCGCAGGAAACTCTCAATTCCAAACGAACACCGGGTTGTTTATCTGAGGTATGCACTGCTGGCAGGGATGACGATTGAAGAAATTTTCGACTTATCACAGATCGATTTCTGGTTCCTCAGACATCTTGAAGAATTGATTGCGACCGAAAAGGAACTGCGAAGTTATTCCAATATGGAAGACTGCCCAAAAGAACTGCTCTATCGTGCAAAACGGGAAGGTTTTTCCGATCAGCAACTCGGCTTCTGGTGGAATATTTCTCAGTTACAGGTACGCCAGCACCGTAAAAAACAGGGGATTGAAGCTGTCTTCAAACAGGTTGATACCTGTGCCGCTGAGTTCGAAGCCTATACGCCTTATTTCTATTCGACCTACGAGCAGGAAGATGAGTCACCCGCACGTAATCCTGAAAGACCTCGCCGTATCATTATTCTTGGTGGTGGCCCAAACCGGATCGGGCAGGGGATTGAATTTGATTACTGTTGTTGCCAGGCTGCATTTGCTCTGGAAGAGTTGGGTATCGAAAGTATCATGGTCAACTCGAATCCTGAAACGGTTTCGACAGATTATGATACGTCGGATTTACTCTTTTTCGAACCGCTGACACTCGAAGATGTCCTTAACATTTGCGACCGTATTCAGCCCGATGGTGTAATTGTGCAGTTTGGTGGGCAGACACCTCTCAACCTTGCCCGCGGTTTGGAAGCAGCAGGAGTGCCGATTATCGGGACATCTCCCGATATGATCGACGCTGCTGAAGACCGGGAACGCTTTCAGGAAATTCTTAACACTCTCGATCTGAAGCAGCCTCCCAACGGAATCGCCATTGATGTCGAAGGGGCCTGTGCGCAAGCCAAACGGATCGGCTATCCGGTACTGGTTCGTCCCAGTTATGTACTTGGTGGACGAGCGATGCAAATCTGTTACGAAGAAGAAGCGCTAATAAAATATATGAGCGAAGCAGTCGATGCTTCACCGGATCGACCTGTGCTTGTTGATAAATTTCTGCAGGATGCGATTGAAGTTGATGTCGATGCGATTTCTGATGGAGAAACAACCGTTGTCGGCGGCATTATGGAACATATTGAAGAAGCCGGTATCCATTCCGGAGATTCTGCCTGTGCGATTCCGCCTCATTCACTTTGTGAAGAAACAATCGAAGAAATCCGTTGTGCAACACATGCTCTGGCCGGGGAACTGCACGTTCATGGTTTGATGAATATCCAGTTTGCAGTCAAGCAGGAACAGGGCAAGGACGTAGTCTATGTGCTTGAGGTCAACCCGCGTGCGTCTCGAACCGCTCCTTTTGTTTCCAAAGCGATCGGCAGATCATTACCGCGCATCGCAGCCAAGGTGATGGCAGGTGTTTCTTTGAAAGAGCAAGGCGTGACGGAAGAAATCTGGCCGACATTCACTTCGGTAAAAGAATCAGTCTTTCCATTC
>WFOZ01000785.1 GCA_015487825.1 Planctomycetaceae bacterium | reverse complement strand
GTCTGGCATGCAGCGATGGAGCGTGTCAGGTGGTGGAACTGGGGGATGGACAGAAAACCGCAGCAGTCATTTCCAGTTATGCAGCCCCTCTTCTGGAAGGGTGTGGCACGATTAAAAAAGGGGATCTGCGCATCATCGGTGAAACAAAACCGGTTCCTTTTGTTACTGCATTTGTGGCGAAGCGTCTCGATGATTCGTTAAAGACAGAAATTAAAAATGCGTTGTTGGAAACAGGACTGAATAGTGAGATTCTGCTGGCGCTGGAGACTCTTTCCGGTTTCGTCAAACTGGAATCGACCGAGACAAAAAAAAAGTAGATAACTCCACCTGGACGCAATGGCGAGGTAATTCCAGAGATGGTCATGTCCATTTTTTGCCTGCTAAACTGCCAGAAAAACTTCTGCTGCTTTGGGAAAGAGATCTGGGCGGGGCCTCTCATGCCGGGATTGCAGTGAATGAGAAGCACTGTTTGATTGCGAGCCGCGATCTGTTGGATCAGTTCGATGTTTTCTCTTCGCTGAATCCTGATACCGGTGATACACAATGGGAAATATTTCACCCGGCAGTTGGCAACCTCGATTATGGTAACTCGTCGCGTTCAACGTCTGTTCTTGGCGAAAAGTATGCCTGGTTTCAGGGGGCATATGGCGATTGCCTGTGTGTTGAGCTGAAAACAGGTCTGGTTCGCTGGCAGCAAAATGTCATCTCCGCATATGGCCCTGACAGACAGCTCGTCTGGGGACTTTGTTCATCTCCGCTGATCTGGAAAGGGCAACTCATTCTCAATCCCGGGGGAGTAGAATCTTCGCTCATTTCGTTACAGGCAGCTTCCGGAAATCTAAACTGGAAAACTCCAGGCAACGATTTTGGGTACGGCTCGTTCATTGTTGCAACAATCAATAAGCGTGAGCAGATAATCGGTCACGATAAAACAACGCTTGGCGGTTGGGATCCTGTGACCGGTAAAAGGCTTTGGAGTCTGACTCCCAAAGAACAGGATGACTTCAATGTGCCAACGCCGATTTTCTATCAGGGAAAACTGATTGTCGCCACCGAAAATAATGGAACTCGAATTTACGGATTCGATCAGCAGGGAATTATTGTCCCCGAACCAATCACCATTCAAGAAGAACTGGCTCCGGAAACAGTCACGCCGGTTGTTGCAGGAAACAGACTGCTTGGAACGACTGCTGGAACTTTGTACTGCCTGACATTACCGGATTTGAAAATCCTCTGGCAGGCAAGTGAACCAGCCTTCGATTCCCACGCCTCGTTAATTACCGATGATAAGCGAGTTCTGCTTACCGCCGATGGCGAACTGTTTTTGGTGGATGCTACAGCGAACAGTTATAAGCTTCTTGCACATCAACAGATTTTTGAACCAGCAACGCAGATACATTCTCATCCGGCGATTTCGAACGAACGCCTTTTCATTCGTGCAGGTAATCAGCTAAAATGTTTTTCCCTGCAAGCGAAATAATTGCTTCCCGGGACCGGTTACTTTGGAATCGCAGGGCAAAGTCCTCCTCTCTTGACATTTCTCTTCCAGAAACTTCTATTGATTCCTTAGAAGTATCCTTCAATAAACTGGTACAGCCAGTTTTTTCCTGAAGGTGTAGTTTTTAACTTTATTGGTAACGATTCAGCGCTGGCGTAGGGTCCGCTACTCGCGGACCACGATGGGAGGTGGATCCTCCTGTTTCTACGGTGGTCCGCAATAGCGGACTCTACAAACAACCTTAATTTCTGCAATAATCAAACATCACTGAATCGTTACCTTTATTGTACTACTAATGGTTAATTTCTTTGCGGTTTACGCAAATATTAAAAGTTCCCTTGTAGTGACGGCTGTCTATTATAATGCAGCTGTGCTGGGATAACTGATTTCCATGTCTGAAATAATAATCGAATGTGAAGAAACCACATGCCTGATCTGTGGAGCAGACAATCCTCAAAAACTTATCAAGCTAAAAGACCGGCTTTGTGGTGTACCGGGGGTCTACCAGAAAGTACGTTGTCGCGAATGTGGACACTACTACATGAACCCCCGCCCAAAAATGGAATCCATTAAGGACTGCTATCCTTCAGATTACGGACCGTACCAACCAAAGGAGCAGGCAACTAAAGCGGTCCCGACTGTTTCAGAGGAAAACCTTGAAAATATCAGCTCAGCGAAAACGCCCTGGTATCTCTCCCGATGGGGCAGAGCCATTCCGGGCTTACGAGGTTTCTATTACTGGTTGACGGAATCAAAAAGCGAGATCATACCGACTCGCACAGAAATTTCCTGTCAGGGCGATACACCTCAGGGGTTGGAATTGGGTTGTTCACATGGAAGTTTTCTGGACAAATTGGTTTCTGAAGGCTGGAAAGTTCATGGAGTAGAACTTTCTGAGCAGCCGGCCAAAATCGCAAGAGAAAAGGGGCATGATGTTTTCCACGGCACGCTGGAGTCCACCAATTTCGATGACCGGCAATTTGATGCTGTTTTTGCCTGGATGGTAATTGAGCATCTTATTAACCCTCGCGTGGAATTTGCGGAGATTCATCGGACGCTAAAGCCGGATGGCTTATTTATTTTCAGTATCCCGAATTCCGGATGTTGGGAGCCTTATTTTTTTGGGCGCTACTGGTTTACTTACGAAACACCTCGCCATTTGAATTTCTTTACGACAAAAACCATTCGCCGTTTATTGACAGAGACAGGTTTTGAACCGGTTGAAGTCATTCATCAACGTAATATTTTCAGCGTCATTGCCTCAATCGGAATTGTTTTACGGGAAGCAACGCCATTTTATCGCACAGGCAGTCGGCTTGTTCAGTTTACCGATAACCCTTCCATGTGGCCTCAGATATTTCTGGCACCGATCGCAATCATACTGGCATGGTTTCGACAGGGGGGACGTATTACAATTGTTGCAAAACGAAAAGGCTGAGGTAACTATTCAGTGATGGGTGGCTGGGAACAAATTGTCGGAAATAGCGTGAACAATTGACGTACGGCTGGCGACAATTTGCCCCCAGATGTAATGAGATGTCCAATTCTGGGGCAGATTGTGAGAAAGTCATCTGGGTATTCATACTTTTCAAATAACAAATCTGTCCCCAGCCACCCTCCCGCTGAACAGTTACGAATTGAAGTCCTCGGATATGCCGGGATTTCATTGATAGAAATCCACTGCAAAATGTAATTATTACAGCGATTCAAAGCCGCAACTGGGCAAAGTTAAGGGAAAACTCGTGTAACGTTTATCCGCTGGCAGGTCTGAATTTTGATCTTGTCCTGTACGCAATAAAAGAATAAATTCCTGTCCCTTCCAGTAATGTTACCCCCGGCATCCAATCAGGCCGGTCAGTTCTCGCTATTCCCCGGAGTTCTTCCATGGAAAATCATTCTCCCATCAATCCACAACCGGACCAGAATCAGGAATCGGAAATCCCTTCACAGGAAGTCGTTCCCAAACGTCGCCTGGGTCGCGGATTGAATGCTCTGCTGGGCGGTGGTGGCCCCGCAAATGAACCGTATGCGGAATCTTCCGAACTCAGACTACATACAGAAGAAACGGATGGCCTGCTGGAAGTTTCTTTGGAAAGAATTCAACGAAATGAGAACCAGCCACGCCAGCATTTCGATAAACAATCACTGGAAGAATTAGCAGACAGTATTCGAAAACATGGCATTTTGCAGCCAGTACTGGTTCGAGAGTATGGCGAAAATTACGAACTGATTGCCGGGGAAAGACGTTGGCTCGCTGCAAAACAAGCTGGCCTGAAACAGATTCCCACGCGAGTCGTCGATGTGATTGATCAGGTCGCCTGCGAATTTTCTTTTGAAGAAAACCTGAAACGAAAAGATTTAGGAGTTCTCGAAAAAGCACAAGCGTTCCGTAATTACATCGATCTGTTTGAAAGCAGTCCCGAAGAACTGGGGAAGCAGTTGAGCATGAGCCGTTCTGCGGTTGTCAATACACTGAGATTACTTGAGCTGCCGGTGCCGATTAAGAATGCGTTGCAGGAAGAGAAACTGACCGCCGGTCATGCGCGGGCACTGCTTTCACTGAAAGAAGAATCACAACAACTGGAACTAGCAGAGCGAATTAAAAAAGAACAACTTTCAGTCCGTAAAACAGAAGCTGCGGTAAAAGAATTGCTCGGGCGAACGGAAACAGTTC
>WFOZ01000784.1 GCA_015487825.1 Planctomycetaceae bacterium | reverse complement strand
TCCTCGTTCCCAAGGTCCACCTTGGGAACGCAAGGGACTGAAGCTCCTGCTTCACGTCGGAACGAATACCAAACCCAATTAATAACTGCGCGAAGTTTGTAGGGTCCGCTACCCGCGGCCCCTACACCAACGCTGAATAGTTGTGAAAGTAAAAACAAATACACGAATGCGTATCAGCGGGTATCGTTTTTAACTTACAAGTTTCTGGAATCGATCCACTGCTGCTTCGATATTTTCCCGCGAGTTGAATGCGCTAAGTCGAAAGTAACCTTCGCCCGACGCTCCGAAGCCACTTCCCGGCGTGCCCACCAGGTGAGCCTTTTGCAAAAGCTCATCAAAGAATCCCCAGCTGTCAAAATCACCTGGAGTCTTCAACCAGACATAAGGGGCATTCACACCGCCATGCACACGGATGCCAACTTTCTCCAGGCCTTCGCGAAGCCTGCCTGCATTTTCAAGGTAAAAGTCTATCAACTGCCTGGTTTGCTCTCGCCCTTCAGTAGAGTAAGCTGCTTCGGCCCCTTTTTGAATGATATAGGAAACCCCGTTGAATTTCGTACTTTGCCTGCGATTCCAGAGTTGATGCACACTGACTGCCTCTCCCGTAGAGCTTTGAGCTTTGAGCTTTTTCGGAATAACAGTAAAAGCACAACGAGTGCCTGTGAAGCCTACATTCTTGCTGAAACTGCGAAATTCGATAGCAACTTCATCTGCCCCCTCTATCTCAAAAATTGAGTGCGGGATTTCCGGATCGGTAATGAATGCTTCATAGGCAGCATCAAACAAAATAATGGCGTTGTTACTGCGGGCATAATCGACCCATCTCTTCAGCACTTCTTTACTGGCCACAACGCCGGTAGGGTTGTTGGGATAGCACAGGTAGATTAAATCAACCGCTTCATCCGGAAACTCGGGAACAAAATCGTTTTCTGCAGTGACGGGAAGATAAACAAGCCCCTCGTATCGTCCCTGCTCGTCCGCAGAACCAGTGTGCCCGGCCATGACATTGGTATCGACATAGACCGGATAAACAGGATCGAGAACCGCAATGCGATTATTGTCCCCAAAAATATCCAGAATATTTCCGGAGTCACATTTACTTCCATCAGAAACAAAAACCTCATCTGCAGAAATTGAAACGCCACGATCCTGATAATCGAACTTTGCTATTTTCTCCCGCAAAAAAGCATATCCCTGTTCAGGGCCATAACCATGAAAAGTTTCCCGCTGCGACATTTCATCAATCGCGTCATGCATCGCGGCAGTTATGGCACCGGGGAGCGGTTCTGTTACATCACCGATACCAAGTTTAATCACATCAGCCTCGGGACGAGATTCACAAAATGCGTTAACTCTTTTGGCAATTTCCGGAAACAGATAACCAGCTTTCAGCTTGAGGTAATGATCGTTGATGGTAGTCATTGTTGCTTACTTGAATAAAAAGAATTGAAAGAAAGCAGAGGTTAAACAATACAGCAACCAGGAGTTGTTTTCCTGTTTGTGTTGCCCTGGCGACCTCTAATACATTAAACGAGCCGAAGATGCTAGCACCTCCGGCTCGTCACACATTTCATCATTCCTGTCAACGTACAGACAGAAATCAATAACTGATAATCGAAAAACAGTTACGCATCCGGAACAATGTCGCTTAATCCGCCCCCTGAAGCAGGGTTTTCTTCGTCTGAACTACTTTCACTTTCCTGGGAAGGTGACTGCTCTGGAGCAGGATCCGGGACCACAGGATGCGGTTCCGGAGTAACAATAGATTCGGTTGCTGTCACAATCTCGGAAGTTGGATAAGAAGGAGTGGAAAGTGAAGATCCCGTTGGCCCCATGGAAGGCTGCGATGGATCGTTTCCTCCTCCCAACTGGTTGAGAAGATCCATCCGGGCAGCAAGCATTCGTTCTTTTTCTTCCTGTAATTCCTGAAGAGCTTCCGGTCTGATGCGTACTTCTGACTGCTGATGCGTGTAAAATCCGGTTCCGGCAGGAATAAGGTGTCCGAGAATAACATTCTCTTTCAAACCGACCAGGAAGTCACGTTTGCCTGCAAGCGCAGCTTCTGTCAAGACCTTGGTAGTCTCCTGGAAACTGGCCGCCGAGATGAAGCTCTCACTCTGAACTGCGGCTTTGGTAATCCCCAGCAGCTGAGTGCTTCCCACTGCAGGAAGCGGTGCGACACCAACTGCAGCAACTCCTCCTTCAGCTTCAACCAACGCGTTCACTTCATCAAACTCTTCCTGAGGAATGACATCATCAATTTCGTATTCAGTATCTGCCGGTTCACTTATTTTCACGCAGGTAAGAAGTCGCTCATTGGCTTTACGGAATTCGATTTTATCAACCAGGCTTCCAGGAAGCAGCTTTGTATCGCCTACATCGTCTACTTTCAGCTTACGAAGCATTTGCGATACGACAATTTCAATATGCTTATTGTCGATTTCAACACGCTGAGCCCGATAAACATTCTGAATTTCATGCAGCAGATATTGATGCACAGCCTCTTCGCCGGAAACACGTAAAATATCGTGCGGAACAAGCGGACCACGAACCAGTGCATCGCCGGCTTTCACAACGTCACCCGTATGTACCAGCAACGCTTTTCCGTGCGGAATCACATGTTCAACTTCTGTGCCATCAGCAGCACGAACGACAAGAATTCGCTTGCCTCGTTTTTTCTCAGTCAGAAGCTCTACTTCCCCGTCAATTTCAGCCAGAACCGCAGGGTCCTTCGGCTTACGAGCTTCGAACAATTCGGTCACGCGAGGCAAACCACCAGTGATGTCCTGTGTTCCACTCGATTCACGAGGCAGCTTTGCCAGAATCGCACCAGCACTAATTTCCTGACCATCCTCAAATTCGATTGTTGCCCGTTCCGGCAAGTAGTAGAAGTCAAGAATTTTTCCTGTGCCGTCTTCCAGAATAATCTGAGGGTGATATTC
>WFOZ01000783.1 GCA_015487825.1 Planctomycetaceae bacterium | reverse complement strand
GTCTATCAAGCGAGGCAAATTCTACGATGACCAGACGCTTCAGCAACTCGGATTAAGCCTTCTGGAGAAAGGAATTCTGATTGAAAAGAAACAGCAAAAAACGGTATCACCTGCATTTCTGCAGGAACTGGCTTCCAAAGCTGCCAGGTTTGGACTGCCTGATCGTTTTAGCAATTCGTTGCTTTTTGAATCATTTCATTTGAATCTGACAACTGCCTTGAAAACGCCAGAGGCTGCTCTCACAAATCTTCGAAAGCAGATTGGGAAGCAACTTCCGGGAGGGACGATCCCTTTAACTTCACTTCAGGGAGTCATTTTTGATCGCTTTCGCAAACAACCGCTTGCGACCTATCAAAACGCGAATACTCACGCACGCAGGCAACTGAGCCGTTTGTTTTATCTACAGGTCCTGCAGGAAGAATACCGCAGACGTTTGAAAAAAAATGGTAGCAATGGCGATTCGGTTGCAAAAGATTATTTGAAAATTGCGCCTGATGATCCGCAGACGGCAGAGTCATTTCGGCAAATGGCATTACAGTTCCGCTCGAACAATATTACCTCTGCCCGTCGAAACGAGGTTCTTGAGGTCGCTCGGATTTATCGTGAACAAAACAAGCAGGAAATGGCATTAACTGCCCTGAAAACGTGGCTCGATCATCGTGCTTCACAACTCAACAAGGCCGGGCCTTCAGATTATGTTGCTACCGCGATAGATTATGAGCAATGGCTTTCTGACCATAAGAAAACGGAAGAGATTTTACTTGCAGGGATTAAACGTTTCCCGGATGACAAGGGGCTTCGTTCGCAACTGATTGAACGAGATTATATTGAAAACAATAACCAGTGGGTTTCTCGAAGTTCCCTTCCCGGCATGAGACCCAATAAAATTCAACAGGCGATGCTGAGCGGAAAAATTGTAAAAGGAATGACACGCGAGCAGGTTGCGAATTCTCTGGGAGCACCAAAATCTGTTTCTCGAATTGCATCTGCCAGACAGACCATTCTAATCTGGAACTACCCTGATGCACATTTAGCGATTCGATTTACACAACGCCGGGAGAAAATCGAATATGTTGTTGTAGCAGTCAATTCGTTATCTGTCCGCTGAAAAATACTGAGCCTTTTGTTATTCAGGGATAACTGCCCAGAATAAAGTTGTAACTAACTGAGCCGTGAAACAAAATTGATAAATGAAAGCTGAATGAGCATCGAGTGCGTTGTTACGCACTTTACACATTGTTTTCCTACTCTACCGGGAGCTTGATTATGCGATGGGCGATTGCGGTACTGATTTCTTCTGTTTTTGTTTTTATGTGGGGTTTTGCTTTTTATGGCCTTAGTGGTGTGCCGGAAAAAATGATTCTTGAAGTTGACGATGAAGTGCAAGTCGGAGAATCTTTGAAGGAGTATTTTCCGGAAAATGGTGTTTATTTCCTACCAAACACAACTCATAACGAAGAAGAAAGAGAAAAACTTCATAAAGCGGGACCGGTTGCAATTGTGCATATGAGGAGAATTAATGGAGTCGAGATGATGGATAAAGGAATTCTCATTTCCGGCTTTTGTCATATCATGCTGACATGCATTGCTCTTTGTATGCTTTTGGGAGTCGTTAATTGCGGAGTATCCGGCTGGTTTGCCCGTATCCGTTTTTTCCTGTTGGTTGGACTTCTTGTCGCTTTTTATGGCAAGATCGGCGAAGCAGTCTGGTGGCAACAATCGTGGTCCTGGCAATTGATTAACGCCATGTATGACTGGGTTGCAATATCTATAGCAGGGCTGGTGATTTCAACGATTGCCCCCTACCCCAAAAAGTAACCAATAGCCGACTCCATTGGTTCAAAAATCGTAACTATTCAGCGTTGGCGCAGGGTCCGCTACCCGCGGACCACAATGGGAGGTGGATCCTCCTATTTCTGCGGTGGTCCGCAATAGCGGACCCTACAAACACCCTTAATTTCTGCAATAACCAAACATTGCTGAATAGTTACCAAAAATCTTATGGTTGCGACCAAAGATTGAACAAGCAAGGCGTAAGACGGCTTTCCAAAGCAGTCCTGGTCAAACAATTTGCAGGGCGCCTCGAGACACACCTTTAGGGATGCTTTCCCAAAGACGATTGATTGCCAACTATCAATCTGGTGCGTCTCAATGGCTCCAACCTGTCCAGTTTCTGGAGTCCAATACTAAGAACTCTCGAAGCAGAGGGCCTAATCGAAGCTCCCCTCCTCCTCTCGATCTATTCGTATGAACATATCTATTCACGACATCTGAGTAATTATGCTCCGTTTAGTTAAGGCGATTCAGGACATTTACGTAATTCACAACACATGAGAGGACCGGGTGTTCTGTTTAAACAGAGTTGTGTCTACGAAAAATAAAGATTTTTCTGATTAAGTTCTTGAAATAAGATTCTCCGGCTGGATAGGATCGACTCCCTAGATTGAAATAATCTCTTTATCTTTAATGCTTCGGGGATTTTGTCCCCTTGAACATTTGTTATTTGGCCCTTGATTAGGTGAAAAATGTCAGTTCCCACACTATTCGCTCGTATTTCCTCTCTGGTCATGAGCCATTCTCTAAAGTCTGTTCGATCACGAAGTTCCAGAAATTTATCTCGCCGTCAAAGAAGTGATAACAGATTTACACAGATCGTCGAAGAAATGGAGCAGCGTATGCTGCTTTCCGGTACCGGTGGCCTCGAAGAAGAGTCACTATCCGGCTATGCAAGTGCACGTGAAGTACTTTCCAGTGAGGCTTACGATCCACTTTTAGATCCCAACAGATCCATCAGCGGTAATAACCCGGGAGCGCAGAATGCTCCACCATTTCCGCTTGCAACTACATTTTTGCTGAATAGCAATCCTTCTGCAGATATGACAATCTACCTCGATTTCAATGGGCATGTGACATCGGGAACCGGCTGGCAAAGCGGAGCTACGTTTACTTCACCGGCGTATGACCGAGATGGTGATCCAACAACCTTCAATGCGGATGAACAAGAGCAAATTCAGCGGGCATGGCAGCGCGTAGTAGAAGATTTTGCCCCATTTAACGTGAATGTCACAACTCAGGAACCGGATATTGAACGCCTGCGAAATACAGGTGGAGGCGATACTCAATGGGGAGTTCGAGTTGTTATCAGTGGTGATAATGGGGCGTGGCAGGGTGGTTCGTCTGGTGGCGTTGCGTTCTTGAATTCGTTCGATGACAGCATCGATACCCCCGCTTTTGCTTTCCAGTTGAACTTGGCAAATGGAGCGGAAAAGTTTGTCGGGGAAGTTATTTCACATGAAGTTGGTCATACTCTGGGATTGAGTCATGATGGGCAGGGGGCAACGACATACTATCAGGGGCATGGAGCAGGAGCCACTGGCTGGGCTCCCATTATGGGAAATGGTTATTACAGAGATGTCACACAGTGGAGTAGTGGCGAATACACGAACTCAGCAACGACTGAAGATGATCTGGCGATTATTGTTGGCGGTAATGGCTTCACATATCGTACAGACGACTACGGAAGCGACATTAACAACGGCTCGTTATTAACTGGCATTCCCGGTGTTGCCGCCCCCGGAGTTTACACTCTCTCGGGAATTATTGAACAGACTACCGACAGCGACTGGTTCACTTTTGAAGTCGGTACGCAGCAAATACTGACTTTGGATGCAAACCCCTATGTGTGGGGAGCGAATCTCGATATCCTGGCTGAAGTGTACGACAATACCGGCGCATTGGTCGCTTCGAGCAATCCTGCTGATGCACTTAATGCGAGTCTCACAACAGTGCTTAACCCGGGCATCTATCATATTCGCATCGATGGCGTTGGAGTGCGAACGGTTAACGATGGGTATTCTGATTACGCCAGTATCGGACAGTATACGATAGTTGCTGGTCTTACTAATTTTACGAACACCGCTCCTGTGGTTAATAATCAGGTCATGTCCGTCAATGAAAACAGTCAGACAGGCGACCATGTCGGTTTTGTTGTTGCCAGCGATGCCGAAAATGACACTCTTGTTTATTCGATTGTCGGTGGAAATGTTGCAGGAACTTTTGCCATTAATTCGGTCAACGGACGCATTACTGTAGCTGACCCGAGTTTGCTCAACTTCGAAACCAATCCAAGTTTCCAACTGACTGTCCGGGTAACCGAAGTAACCGGTGCGGCTCTGTTTGATGAGGCAACAGTGACAATAAATCTGCTGGACCTGAACGACCCTCCCGTAATCACCCCCAACCAGAGTTTTACTATCCTGGAAAACTCTGCGACTGGAACTTCCGTGGGGACAGTAATTGCGACTGACGAAGATGGGGATACGATCAGTTATTCAATAATTGGCGGAAACACCGGCAATGCGTTTGCAATCAATGCAAGTACAGGAGAAATAACAGTCCAGACTCCGGCGGCTGTAGATTTCGAAACCAATCCGCTGTTTAATCTGGTTATTCAGGTAACAGATGATGGTGCAGGGAATGTTGTCAGCTCCGAAACAGTGACCATTAATCTGCTCGATCAGCCAAACCTGAATTTTGTCCGCCTTAATTCGATCGGTTCCCAGGTTTTTGCAGATCAGAATCGCCAGATTACGCTGACGGGTCCTGGTGATGAAGCTGTTTTTGATTTCTATGGTCAGGCTGGGGAAATCTTATCAGCCGTGTTGACACCAACTAATCCGAATGCAATTGTCACACTCGAAATTGTTGAACTGAGTCAGGCATTTTCTTCCACTGTGCCTGGTCAACCCCTGGTTGTTTCAGGGGAACCACTTCCATTATCACAAAGTTATCGAATACGAGTGACCTCTTCGGTTGCTGATACGCTGACTCTTGATACATATCTTAATGCCACTCTGGAACAACAAGCTCTCGGTGGTGATTCATCAGTCTTTACGCCTGTTGCGATTGATGATTCCCTGATTGACTTTGGCGTACAACGCTATTCCATCCTGGGCAATTCATCCTTTGCCGGGGATAGCGATCTTTATACGATCGACCTGACCGGTCGCGTTGGTGAGAAAATTGAAGTTATTCTCGATGGAGTGGTTGAGGACTTTGGCAGCGCAACTCTGGAATTGCAGGACCAGTTTGGTACAACCCTGGCAACTGCCTCTGCAACACCACTGGGTGTCGATCCGACAAACCTGGATCTAATTATTATGGAATTCGATGTACCAGCCGATGGCATCTATCGGTTGGAAGTCACCTCTCCTACTGTTATTGGTGAGTACGTTCTGACGGTTATGACGGAGTCTATCGGGTTTGAAATTGATCCCAATAACGATAATAGTGTCCCACTTCGTGATATTACCAACCTCGATGGAGTGACTGGTTTTCTTTCTGATATCGCTCTGAATTCCCCTGTTCTTTCAAAGCTTGGAAGGATGGATCTGGCTGCGGTAATGAATCTTCCTCCTGCTGCTTTTACGGCGTTCCTGCCGGAAGGTGTAAGCTACGAGGAATTTCTGGCATCACTAGCTCCCTTATCTAACTCAACGACTTATGCAGCAACACCGCTCAGTTTAATCAGCGTTGGCGAAAGCGAGCCCAATGATTCGATCGGGCAGGCAAATCTGGTCCCATTGGGATTTGATACCGGTGAAGATCCGAACGTCCAGATCAGCGGTAATCTTGCGCAGGCAGTTACCGTGGTTCCGATTACCACAACCGAAGATAACGGCGACATTAACCGTGCAACCGAAACGACTATTGTTTCGGGTCAGCAAGCTGTCATTTCCAGCAGTATAGGGGACGGTCCATTTGCAGCCTCTACGGGTGATTACGACTTTTATGCTGTCAGAAATGTGCAAGTAGGTTCGAGAATTTCGATCGATATTGATGCACAGACCGTTGGCAGCACGCTCGATTCTTATATTGCAATTTATGATGCCGCTGGAAATCTGGTTGCCAGTAATGACGATGATGGCTCAACATTTGATTCGCAATTGCTGTTCACTGCTGCAACTGCAGGGGATTACTTTGTAGCGGTCTTTGGCTTTGGTGGTGCATTTATGTCGGATCCATTCGACTCAGCAAGCGGAATTGGGCCCGCAAGCACAGGAACGTACAACCTGACGATTGGACTTGACACTTCCGATTTTGATTTCTTTGAAGTGAATCTCGATGCGGGTGATATCTTCAATGCCTGGAATACGGGCGAGGGAACCATTTTGAGCCTGTACGATTCAGCCGGTCAACTACTGATGGAATCGAGACAGAATTCAACAGGTATTAACCCAACTGCTTCTCCATTAAGAAATGCAGGAGTGGCTGCATTAAACTGGGTAACGGACACTACCGGTACTTATTATGTTTCTATTGGTGGAGGAGCTGGTGCCTATAACCTGAACCTGGAAGTCTATCGCCCGGAGTTGGAAACACAGGCTCCCGGAAATCGTCAGATCCTCTTCCTTGATTTTGATGGAGCAACCATTGATCCCGGCATCTTTGGCGGAGCAAGTGGTTCGGCAACGCTATCCGGCTTAAGTACGTTTCTGGGGAACTGGGGATTGACCGGGGCAGATGAGAATGCCGTTATTGATGCCATTATCGCCTCTGTAACAGAAAGCCTCTCGCAAGACATGCGAGTCTTAGGAAACAACGGCGATTTCGATTCAACCCTTAACAACGGCGATTTCGATATCGAAATTCTGAATAGCCGGGATGATGCAGACCCGTTTGGGCAGACAAATGTCAGTCGCCTGATTATCGGCGGAACGATTGGAGAACTTGGAATATCGACAATTGGGATTGCTCAATCGATTGATGTCGGTAACTTTGAAACGGAAGAGACTGCTGTTGTTTTACTTGATCTGCTTAGTGCAAGTGCAGGTGATCCAAATTCACTTAACCAGTATCAGATTGCTAACGGCGCCAGCATTATAGACTTAATTGGCACCGGAGTGGGAAATATTGCTGCCCATGAAGCAGGACACTACTTCGGTAACTGGCACACTAATCAGTTTAACATCTCGCCAAATATTATGGATCAGGGAGGGAACCTTGATAACAGCATCGGCATTGGTGCTGACCGAATCTGGGGAACTGCTGATGATGTCGATGTCGATTTTGGTGATGACATGTTCGTTCCGAACGAAGGATTTGTCGGCACCGAAGATACGCTAAATGTAGTTGCTTTCGGACTTTCTACTGGAAACACAACAGCAGATCCTACCGGGCCACGAGTTGCCAGGATAACTCCTGTCGCAGGAATTTCCGGCGCCAGTATTTCTACAATTGTTGTAGAGTTCAGCGAGAGGATTACTGCACAGTCTGCAACGACTTCTTCCAACTTCCAGTTGATTAACGCTGGAGCTGATGGATTATTCAATACTGCAGATGATACAACGGTTCTGATTACACCTGCTTTCGATGGAAATCGTACGGTAACATTAACCATTGATCCATCTTTTGCTCCGTTGGCTCCCGGGAAATACCAGTTAACAATTGATGGTGATCAATCAGCGATTCGCGATCTGGCGCTAAATCCGCTTAACAGCACCAATGGTGGTCCCGGTTCGGATACGATTCATCAGTTTGAAATCGCACAGCCGGGCATCTTCCCTTTGGATGTTTACACCGTTACCCTAAACGCAGGCGAAGCACTATTTCTTTCCACAAGTACGCCGCTGGATGATCCGTTTGGAAATCCTCTGAACAACCTTGACCCCGCCCTGACCGTACGTGGTCCTAATGGGTTACTGGCGGATTCAGACGACAATTCTGCAGGCGATGGCAGGAATGCTCAGCTTTCCTTTGTTGCCACCCAAACGGGAACTTATGAGATTGAAATATCCTCGGTTTCCGGTCGAGGAGAGTACATTCTTAACCTGATCATTAATCATCCTCCAGATGTTGTGGAAGATACATTTGCGATTCCGGAGAATTCTCCTGTGGGAACAGTTGTTGGAACACCAGCTGCATCAGATCCCGATAACGATCAGATTACTTACTCTATCGTAGGAGGAAATCCGAATAATACTTTTGCAATTAATCTGTCAAGCGGTTTGATTACGGTCAATGATTCCACGCTGCTCGATTTTGAAACAACACCATTTTTCGATCTGGTCGTTCAGGTAACTGACGATGGTGTTGAGAACCTGACAGACACCGCGATTGTGCGGGTAAATCTGACGGATATCAACGAAGAACCGACAATTGGTGACCAGACCTTCACAATCGATGAGAATTCGCCTAATGCAACAGTTGTCGGTCAGATGAATGGAGTTGATGTCGATGCAGGTGACAGTCTGACTTATACAATTGAATCCGGGAACACTAACGGGGCGTTTACGATTGATTCGGTTACCGGTGAAATTACCGTAGCCAACTCAGCTGCGTTGAATTTCGAAACGACTCCGCGGTTTGACCTTGTTGTTCGGGTAACAGATACAGGAGGGCTTTTTAATGAAGCCGATGCCACAATTTTCCTGAGAGACATTAATGATCAACCGGTGATGAATGATCAGACCTTCCAGATTGCTGAAAACAGTCCGGGCGGAACTTCTGTTGGTGTTGTTGTCGCGACTGACGAAGATAACAATCCTGCAGACCAGCTGACGTTTGTCATTCTATCTGGAAATACAAATGGAGCATTTGCGATAAATTCGACAACCGGAGAAATTACGGTTGCCAATCCGCTGGCAGTCAACTTTGAAACGACTCCATTTTTTGATTTACAGGTACAGGTGACTGATGATGGTACTCCTAACCTGAATGATGTGGCGACAATTCGAATTAATGTTCTCAACCGTCCGGATGGCGTGATGGTTCCATTCTTCGATGGGTTTGAGTCCTATCCGGTTGTAAATCCTCCTGGAAATCCACTTCCTCCCGGTTCACCATGGGTAACAAACAGCACTCGCCTGGGACGGGCAAGAGTGACTGATTTGTATCAGCCTTTTGAAGGTGCAAAGCATCTTCTGCTTGAATCGAGTGTCGTAGATAACGATGGTTCGTTGAATGAAGTGGTCCTGGAAGTTAATCCGGGAGCTTCTGAGCAAATCTTCCTGGAGTTTGCTCAACGGGAATATCTTGATGAAGACGACCCGATGTCAGCCGTCTTTACAGGCTCGGAAAATTCCGACGGAGTTGCGTTCAGTTCAGACGGTATCACCTGGTACCGTGTTGTCAGCTTGACCGGCACGACTTCAACAAACCAGTACCAAGAATTCAGCTTTAACTTATCGACACTTGCTGGTGAAGTCGGGCTTGATCTTACGAAAAACTTCTTCGTCAAATTCCAGCAGTTTGATAACTTCCCTGCTGAGTCAGATGGAATCGCTTTTGATAATATTCGCCTGCTCAGCAGACCGACTGTTAATCTTCCGCCGGTTGTGCAGGATCAATTGATCTACATTAACGAAAATCCTTTGCAGGGACTGGTTGTCGGGCATGTTCAGGCCAGTGACCCGAATCCTGGAGACACTGTTGCTTATGAGATTGTCTCTGGAAATGATACTGCCACTGTAACCGGTGTGTTCTCAATTGATGCAATGACTGGCGAATTGCGTGTTGAAAAGCCGGGAGCGATTGACTTTGAGACCAATCCGGTATTCCGCCTCGGGATACGGGTGACAGATGGGGCTACACCTACTCCACTCTCTGGAACGGCAGTGGTTACCATTCAGGTGAAAAACGTAGAAGAACGCGATGCCCTGTTCTTTGATAATTTTGAAGATGGAACACTGAGCAAGTGGACCACAGCTTCAACCAATCTGGGCCGAATTCAGGTAACGGCTAATAACGGGCCAGCTCAGGGAGTGAGCCATCTGACATTTGATTCCTCTGCCAACTCTCCCACCAGCAGCCTTAACGAAGCGACCTTCACCTTCGTTGGGACCGGTTACAAAGACCTGATGCTGAGCATGTACCAGCGAGAGTTTAATGATGAAGATCATCCTCTGCCTGAAATGTTTACCGGTTCAGTAGATGGGGATGGAATTTCAATCAGTGTTGATGGCGCAACATGGTATCGGGTCGATAGCCTGGTCGGTCCAAATTCAACCGAGACGTATCAGCAGCGACGATATGACTTATCTGCGCTAGCGTTACTGAAAGGGTTGAATTTACAACAGACAGTCTACGTGAAAATCCAGGCGTTCGATAACTTTGAAATTCCGTTTGACGGTATGGCCTTCGATGATGTTCTGGTTGACGGAGTTCCCATCGGCCCGGCTGCTCCTGCAGCGACTGCCCAGGGAATTGCAGGACTCGCCATCGAGGGTGGTCAGCTGAATTGGTATGTCACCTCTTTGAATGGAGGTGTCGCGAACGGTCTTTCTCAGGCCTGGGGAACATCAGGACCTGCCTCTCAAGGAGTGCTTGAAGTTAAAACAGGTGATTTCAACGGAGATGGCCGTAGCGATGTTGCTCTCCAGAATAACGGCGGGGAGTGGTGGATCGGCTTATCTGATGGCACTTTGTTTAATCAGTTGCGATGGACTCGCTGGAAAGTGAGCAACTCAACATTCAGTGATGTTGTTGTTGGAGACTTCAATGGAGATGGTCGAGACGATCTTCTGGGAAGAGCAGCCAATGGTAACTGGTGGGCTGCTGAAGCTCAGGGGAATCAATTTGGCAATCGACTCTGGGGGAAATGGAGTGCAACCACAAACTGGCAGGATGTCAGTGTCGGTGACTTCAACAATGACGGGCTCGACGATATTGCAGGACGCGCCAGCTCAGGAAACTGGTGGGTTGGCCTGTCCAATGGGACTCAGTTCCAGAATCTTAAATGGGGAAAATGGAGCGCAACCACCAACTGGCAGGATGTCAATGTCGGAGACTTCAATGGAGACGGACTGACTGATATTGTCGGTCGTGCCAGTTCCGGGAACTGGTGGGCGGGCATTTCCAACGGTACTCAATTCCAGAACTCTTTCTGGGGGAAATGGAGTGCAACCACCAACTGGCAGGATGTCAATGTCGGTGACTTCAACGGTGACGGCAGGACCGATATTACAGGAAGGGCCAGCGCAGGAAGATGGTGGACCGGCCTTTCACAGGGGAATGCTTTCGCAACAACAGCCTGGGGAATGTGGAGTTCTACCGGTAACTGGAATGATGTTGTCGTTGGCGACTTCAATGCGGATGGTAAAGATGATATCGCCGGTCGCCGTGACAGTGGTCAGTGGTGGAATGCTCTCTCTCAGGGAGATAAATTCCTGAGCCAGATGGGAGCCCAGTGGGATCCTGCATTGAACTGGAGAGCTGTGAATGTGGGAGCATATAATGCACCTGCGATTCCGGTAACACCTCCTCCCGTATCTCCAGGTGCCCCTGCCCCGGCTGCCGGTTTTGGTTTTGGAAATGGAACGCAGAGTTCCTCAACAGTGGCAGACAATCAGGGGGCTCCAACGCTTGTCTACCAGGCGAAAGATTACTCAAATACTCAAACCGGTCAGAATGACTCTGCAAATTCAGGGCAGCCTGCTCCAATAACATCGCCAACAGTCGATTCAGCAACATCGTCAGTTGAAGAATTGTTTGGAGACCAGAGCCTGTTGGATATGCTGGCTGATCTTGGCTAATCATTGGAATTCGATTCTCCAGTCAGCAGAGAGTTGACTGGAGTTTTCAACACAACCTGATATGGAAGCAGAGTATGCCTGAAGATAAGAGACGCCTGATTCTGCTACAACTTCAGGGCGCGTCCTTTGGGGCCAGCCTTCCCTCAACTGTCATTATGTACAGTGCCCGGTCTGGGAAAATCTCCTCATCTATCTTACTCTGTAGACTGCTTGAGTCTTGAAACCACTCCCCAAGCTCATCACAATACAGAGACCAGTCTTTGGGTTCTCAACACTAAACATGACTTAGAGTTTTCTTAATGGAATGAATTGACTAGCTCTCCGCAAGATCGATAGACCATCGAATTCGGGCAGGAGGAATAGTTGGTTTCGCGCGTTGGCAATGTCGTTTTGTTAAATCAATAATGCAACTTCTGAATAGGTGACACATGCAGTTTTTAGAAGGTAATACTGTCGGGATCGATCTCGGGACAACGTTTTCATCAATTTCACGAATGGGAGAAAATGGGGAGCCGGATCCGATTATCAATGCGGACGGGAAAACAATTACCCCTTCGATTGTTATTTTAAGTGATGAAGGGCAAGTTGTTGTTGGTCCCAGTTTTGAACGGATGTCAGTTGAAGACCCTCAACGAATTGTCGAAGCAATTAAACGCCAGATGGGAAACAAAGATTTCTTCGTTGTCTACCAGAATAAAAAACTGACTCCTGAATTTCTTTCGGCATTGATCATCAAAAAACTGAGACAGGATGCCGAAGAACGCATTGGCCCAATTGCCAATGCGGTTATTACTGTCCCTTACTACTTCAACGATATTCGCAGAAAGGCAACTCAGGATGCAGGTCGCATCGCAGGGTTGAATGTAATTGATATCATCAATGAGCCAACCGCAGCGACATTGGCTTACGCGTGGATGAAGGGAGAGTTGGGAATCCAAAAGGCCGGATTCACAAGCAAAACAATCATGGTCTACGACCTGGGGGGGGGGACGTTTGATGTCACGGTCGTGAGATATACCCCGACTAACTTCAAAGTTCTCGCCACCGATGGTGATGTGATGCTCGGAGGATTGGACTGGACCCGCCGAGTCGTAGATAATATCTGTGAACAATATTTGCAGAAGCATGGTGCAGACCCACGCGAAGACCCTGAAACGTTGCTGCAATTTACACAGGAATGTGAAGACGCTAAAAGGCAATTAAGTGAAAAGGCACAGGTTCCGGTCAGTTTATACTATCAGGGAAAAACACTGACAGTTGCATTGACCCGGGGAGATCTGGAGCGATTAACGGGCGATCTGATGCAGCGAACCCGTGATACCACAGAACTCGTGATGCAACAGGCGGGTGTAAAGCCGGGCGAGCTTGATGAAATTGTTCTGGTGGGGGGGTCGACCTACATGCCTGCTGTTGAAGAAATGCTCAAAGAAGTAGGAGGCCGGGAACCTTCTCGTGATGTTTCTCCCGAAGAAGCTGTCGCACAGGGAGCAGCAATTCATGCCGCAATTCTGGAAGCACGCATGACAGGTGGGGAATCAAAAGTAGCGCAATCTGTACTTGACAGATTGCGGGCCGTCGAAACAAGTGATGTGAATTCTCACTCACTTGGCATAAAAATTACCGACCCGAACGACAAGGCTCGCAAAATCAATCACATTATGATCCCCAGAAACACGCAGATCCCTTTCAGCGTATCTCAGCAATTCGTTACCAATTCTGCTAATCAGCGATCGATCCACGTGCATATCCTGGAAGGAGAAGCCTCGGATCCTGGTGCCTGCACGCTGATTGGTGATTTTCGTATTGTTGACTTGCCGCCCAATCTTCCTCAGGGGTCTCCGGTAGAAGTAACCTACAGTTACGATGCCAATGGTCGAATCCATGCGACTGCCCGGGAAGTGACAGGTAATCGGGAAGCGGCAACAGAAATTGTACGCGATTCCGGTCTTGATGCCGGCGGTATCGATTCCATGGAACTTCTGGCGACTGAATACTCAGTTGAGTAGAACTCCCAGGAGCATTGAAGCGGTCCTGCTTCGTGTATCGTTCAGCAGCTTGCATTTTATTTGTTATTTATCTACGGAGAGATCCTCTTGGCAATTGATGTCTACAAACAGTGGCTTGGTATCCCCGAAGAACTTCGCCCACCAACGCATTATCAACTTTTGCGTCTGGTCGATTTTGAGGACGATCCGGAAAAGATTCGTGCGCATTATAAAAAACTGAATAATGTCGTTCGAAAGTACGCCACTGGCGATTACATGCTGGAGTCGCAAGAGCTGCTCAACGAACTCGCCAAAGCGATGCTCTGCCTGACAGATTCAGAACGCAAACGTGAATACGATGAAAGTCTGGGACGCGAGTTTACGGAAGAAGAAGGCGCCAGGAAGCCACTACTGCGAGTGCTTGCCGACTGGGGAGACATTGATAAAAGTCAGATTCGGGAAATCGAAGAATTTGCAGATAAACGAGGCTTAACAACTCGCGATGCCTGCGTGCAGATGAAACTCGTTTCACCAGATAAAGCCGCGATGGCGTTGGCAGAAGAACTTGGGCGTTCCTATGTCGATCTCGAAACCGTTTTCCCTGACGATTCCGTACTTGATCTGGTGCCCCGCAAACTCGTTAAACGCAATGGAATTCTCCCATTATTCATCGATGATGATGTCGTCCTGGTGGCTTGCACGGACGAACCGGAGCACGAACTGGAAGACGAATTTCGGCTCCGGTTCAATAAACCGATGCGAGTGGTAATCGCAACCCCACTTCAAATCAATCAGGGAATTGCAAAGTATTACGCACCGGGAGAAAGAGACGAAGCTCTTGTGCAGGATGTCACGACAGGCAAACGAACGAAATCGAAATCGAAATCGAGCTCGAAAACAAAAAGCAAATCAGGCTCAAAACCGAAACAGGAACTCTCAGCTGATGAAAAACGCAGTCAGCAAATGGTTGCCATCCTCATTCTTTGCTGGGTAACTATCGGCTCTGCACTGGCTGATCAGTTTGTCATTAAGGCTTTTCTGTTTCCTCGCTGGGCTTTCTTTTTCGGGTTGGTCTTAATCATTCCGCCAATCGCTTTTTTCATGTTACGCGATCAGATTAGAGGCAAATAGCTTGCTTCAAAAGAACACAAACGGAGTGCATGATTTTTTTGTTTTGAAATTGAATGTTGTTGCATAACAACGAAACTGCGTAGCACGACAGTTCATCGAATATGTTCCAACTTCAACGTACCACGACTCACAGAGCCGTGGTACACACGATGGAATGGGAACATTAGCCAGGTTGCAACAATGCACGCCGCATTCGATACGTATTAACTTGTTTGATTAACAGTTTGCTTACGTCCCTGCGTTTTACGCTGAGGCCGACGTTTCTGCTTCGGTTTTCCTTCGCTGGTTGTTCGGCTGGAAGTTCCACCTGATGCTGTTCTTTTCGGTTTGGAGCTGCCGGATTTTTTGAATCCACGCCAGGTTCCACTGCTTGGTCGTTGTG
>WFOZ01000782.1 GCA_015487825.1 Planctomycetaceae bacterium | reverse complement strand
CTTCACAAGGTCGCTTACTACACATTGAATCACATCCCTGAAAAATAAGGAACAATCGATGAATCGCTTGCCACTGTTTTTATCCAGCCTGATATTCGCCTGTTTTATTCTGTTAACCATGAATTCTGAAATTAGCGCCCAGCAATACATCGGCGAAAAAGGAAAGAGTATCGCGTTTGCGAAAGTGATTGACAATCCAAGCCTGCCTCGCGTGTTGATTATCGGCGATTCCATCTCTATTGGTTACACGCCTGCGCTGCGAAAAATCCTCAAAGGAAAAGCGAACGTGCATCGCATCCCCACCAATGGCGGCCCGACATCACGCGGTCTGTCACAAATTGATAAATGGCTCGGCGACGGAAATTACGATATCATTCACTTCAACTGGGGATTACATGATCTGGCCTATATCAACCAGAAGGGGAAAAAAGTTTCCCCAGAGCAGGGGCAGCATCAGGTGCCGATCAAACAGTATGAAGAGAACCTGAAAAAACTCGTTGCCAGATTGAAACAGACCAAAGCCAAACTGATCTGGCGCAATACCACGCCCGTTCCGGCAGGTTGTCGCATCAGAATTAAATCGGACGAACTCGCTTACAACGAAGTGGCTGCCAAAATAATGAAGGAAAATGACATCCCGATTGACGATCATCACACCTATGTGATGCAGCACATGAAAGAGGTGCAACGGCCCGCCAATGTCCATTTTACGCCCCAAGGCTCCCAAAAACTGGCTGAATTAGCCGCTGCATCCATTCTGAAAGAGCTGAAACAGTAATCCATCTTGCTGAAAATAGGCTGTTGCCGGTAAAGTCCGCATATCTTGTAACAGGGATGAGAGGGTTCGCCAGAAACGCAGCAACCAGGCAGTTTTCAGGCGAGCCGGGTCAGTAATGACCCTGGTAACTTTGAGTACCGTAGTACCGTAGGGTGCGTCGTGACGCACCTTTTAAGAGGGAGCGTAGTCAATTTGGTGCGTTACAACGCACCCTACGTTACTCGCCTGCAATCTATACAAAAACATGTTTCATCGTTTACAACAATCGATTTCTCCCAGTTTAGGGATTGATCTCGGCACCGCCAATACTCTTATTGCGGTGTTGGGAAACGGTGTCGTTGTGAATGAACCTTCTGTCGTGGCGTTGGCAAAAGATTCTCGCAGAATTCTGGGCAAAGGAACCGCCGTCGGAAAGTTGGCCCGGCAAATGCTCGGTCGCACTCCGGATACCATCTCTGCGGTTCGTCCGTTACATGAAGGGGTCATTACCGATTTCAAACTGTGCGAAGCGATGTTGAAATACTTCGTCCGCAAAGCGATTGGCAGGCATCGCGGATTTCGTCCGCGAACCGTTATCGCGGTTCCTGGTCGCATCACGCCGGTTGAAAAACGAGCGGTCTTTCATAGTGCAGAACGGGCAGGAGCAGGGCGGGTTTATTTGATTGAAGAACCACGAGCGGCAGCGATCGGGGCAGGACTCCCCATTTCAGAACCGGTCGCCTCCATGATCTGCGACATCGGCGGCGGCACAACCGAAGTCGCTGTTCTCAGTCTGGGAGATATCGTTGTCAGTAAATCGACACGCATCGCCGGCGAACATCTCGATCAAACAATTGTCGATTATCTTCGCAGGCAATATTCGCTGAAAATCGGAATTCAAACCGCAGAGCAAATTAAAATAGATATCGGTTCCGCATGGCGGTTACCTCAGGAAGAAACACTCGAAGTGCGCGGGTTGGATATCGTCAGCGGCGTCCCCCGCAAAGCGGTCATCACCAGCGAAGAAATTCGCCAAGCGTTACTACGAATTCTGGAAGAGATCGCAATCTGCTTGCGGGAAACAGTTGAGCAATGCCCAGCCGAACTAATTTCAGACCTGGCAGAAACCGGCATGGTCCTCACCGGCGGCGGCGCACTCATTCGCGGTATCGATACGTATCTAACCGAACAGATCGGCATCCCCGCACGAATAGATAACGACCCGATGACAACAGTCGCAAGAGGAACCGCCATCTGCCTGGAGCATCTCCCGAATTGGAAACATGTGTTGATGAGCGATAGCGGGGATTTATAAGAAACAGATGAAAGGTGCAGAACGAAATGGATTTATTTGTATTGGCATCGGGGCCTAAAGT
>WFOZ01000781.1 GCA_015487825.1 Planctomycetaceae bacterium | reverse complement strand
ATTGGGTACTCCATTTGACGTAGCACTTGTAAACATAGTAGTAATATGACAGTGTTAAGTGTAGTCATGTCCAGATGTGATTTCCAGTTGAACAAAGTAAACAGATTGTTGAAGCAGCCTCAGCCATCCGCGTAGTCACACTTAAAAGGAACAAGCAGCCATGCTTCCATTACTGCAAAGTCTGTTGAAATCAACAACTTCTCGCACCTCTCGCAAATACCGAAGAAGATGCCACTCGCATCGCGGGAACATGCAGGTGCAGGTTCTCGAAGACCGCATGCTGCTGACGACTGGGATTTTTAGGGCAAGCGATATTGTCGCCGCATCAGGTGACGCTATGCCAGCAGATAACAATGGCAATTTCAATGGAAATTTTGATTGGTTTCTTGAACCACCTACACTCAATAATGCTGGACAGGCCATTTTTGAAGGAAGAGAAGCGTATGGTCCTCAAGGGCTATACTGGGCTTCAGCGACACAGCCAATCACTTTAATTATCCGTCATGGGCAAGAAGTTCCGGCATCGTTTAATGTTGCACCTGGCGCGACGTTTGATAGTCCCGTTGGTGGAATATCTTTGGCGTTTAACGACAACGGTCAAACAGTATTTGACACTGCTATTGATGCCGATGGTACGGTTGGGGACCGTCAATCATACATAGGCAGTACAACTGAAAATATGGCTTTGATTTCATCATACGCTAATGCTCTCAATAATAGTGGGCAGATTGCATTTGGGACAATAAATGATATTGCCGTCGACGATGGCATCATTTTCCGTACTGATGCTTCCGGAAACCTTGTTCAAATAGTTCGTGAAGGGGATGCCATTCCCTTTTTTACGAGTCCAGATACATTTACTGGCTTCGGTTTCCCGGCAATTAATGAAAGTGGACAGGTGGCTTTCGTAGGAGCAACTGGAGTTTCCGGTTTTGGTGCAGGGAATTTAGATGGGATTTATGTTGGTGATGGAACAACTTTAAAGACCATTGCTCAAGAAGGGGCTGTCTTTAATCAAGCTTCCGGGGAGAGATTTTCTTCTGGTGGAGGAAGTACAGGTGAGCTGAGTTCAAAAACTGGTCTGATTTCGATTAATAATAATGGCGAAGTTGCCTTTTCCTCCGGAGTTGACGATGGCAATATTCTTACTGGCGAACCTATCAGCATTTTTGTAGGCAGTGGAGCCACAACTGTAGGTGGAACATTAGTCGTAAGGAAAGTCATAAGCGATGGTGCCTCTATTGGTAATGGCGAAACACTATTATACGAGGGGGGGACAACGTTACTGAATGAGAAAGGCGATGTCGTATTTCGAGGAAAGTCTCAGGTATTTGAAGGATTTACTTTGGTTAGTTCCGTCGAAACAATATTTATTGCTGATTCAAATGGTAACATTAAACAGGTAGCCAGAGATGGGCAGTCTGCGCCAGGGGGTGGTACGTTTTATGGTTTGGTCAGTAGTGAAGTTGCTTTGAACGACTGCGGGCAACTTGGTTTCACGGCAGGAATTGACACTAATAGCGATGGAATAAAAGATGAGGAAGGTTTGTTTTTCTATGATGAGATTCTTGGCTTGAAGGAAATAGTCCGTACAGGAGATTTAATAAACGGCTCTGAGATTTTTTCGATCGAATTCGCAGCAAATGATCGGCCTAAAAAAGATGGCTTAAACAACAAAGGGCAGGTTGCCTTCACTTATCAGTTGGGACCTGGATTGAATGATCCGTACGGAATTGCCATTGTAAGTGTGGCTGACCGAAGTAATTGTGCATCTCCTGTCATATCATCTTCCATCGCAGGTTACACCAACGGGAACTGGTGGGTTTCTTCGCCGGACGCCAGTGGTAATTATACGACATCGCAATGGGCTTCGGGGCAAACAAGCCCGGTGAAGGTTCTCAAAGGGGATTTCAATGGCGATGGCTTACAGGACGTTGCAGCCTGGCTGCCCAATGGCGAATGGCAGGTTGGCCTTGCAAACAGTGTAGACAAAACCTTCACTTTCCAGAAATGGACCAGGTGGCGTACCAGCGGTATCAAAGAAATACAGGTTGGCGATTTCAATGGGGATGGCAGGGATGATATCGCTGGTTTGTTCAAACGCGGTTCCAAAGGCGACTGGTGGGTTGCACAATCCGATGGCACAAGATTCGTAGCCACCAAGTGGGGTACTTATGGAAATTATAACGGGATCGCAACTGTCGTTACTGGTGACTTTGATGGAACCAGCCGTGATGATATTGCAGTGATGGCATCCAATGGACGGTGGTGGATTTATGCATCTCAAGGCAGTAGCTTTAATGTCAGCTCATGGACGAAGTGGAAGATCACCAGCGGAGTGAACAATCTTCTGGTTGGTGATTTCGATGGCAACGGCAAAGACGATATCGCAGGTTTATTCGGAACCGGAATATACAGGAACTGGTGGGTCGGTCTTTCCACCGGCAGCAGCTTTGCTAATCGTAAATGGTCTACCTGGAAAGTTTCTACCTCTCTGGATGGAGTCGTGGCAGGCGATTTCAATGGCGATGGAGCAACTGATATCGCCGGTTTTTTCAGCAAAAGAGACTGGTGGGTTGGCTTGGCAGATACGAATACGAACAAGTTTGTCAACCAGAAATGGGCCACATGGAGTCTGGTTTTGAATGAGCAACTTGCAGATATCCAGGTGGGTTCCAGCAATGGCGATTCCAATGCAGATATCTTTGCTCGTCGAGAAGATGGCAGATGGATCGCTTTGGAATCGACAGGGACTGCATTTTCCACCAGAACGCTTACCAGATGGAGTAGCACTGCAAACTGGCAAAACGTGCAAATTGGTCGTTTTTACAGACCAGCTATCGGTGCCGCTGCAGCACCAGCGGCCTTTACTGTTGAGCCAGACAGCAAACCTCAGGAGGATACAGTCAACACGAGTCGTTGGGTAAGTCCCAAAGAAAATACGAATTCCGAGAGGAGAACAATTCCCAAACAACAATCTGTGCTGGTCCGATCAGAAGAAGAATTGAACACAGAAAATTTTGAAGTCTTCGGTTCGGCTGCGCTGCTCGATTTGCTCCACGCGGTGTAGTGTTCTAACGATTGTTCGACGACAATCCTGTTTTTTCAGAAGAAAAAACAATGTCAACTTTTTCCTTCACACCATCGGACATCAAATTAGCGATTCTCCCCATGATGATTTTTTTCTGGCCTTTGTTGCCCGCAGGTCGGGTATGCAATGGAAAGCGGCTCAAATGCAATTCGAAGCGTTAAGTGATATTTACGGTGAAGAAACCGTATTAAAGGTCGCCAACCGATTACGCACGGCTCCAACCATGTTTGTGCCTCCGGAAAAAACCACAGCCGTTCCCGTGAAACCGGGACACATTCCAATTCCAGAAGAATTACGAGATGAAGCGGGGATTCAGGAATTTGGCAGCGTTCGCGGGAACGGGACATTGAGATGCGACTTTGCCTTGTACTATTTGCTGAAGCGTTCTCCAAGAAAAAAAGAATTTCCTACTGCAGATAAAACGGCCCCAGTGATTCAACTGACCAACGCTAGTCGAATTTCCCTGGGCAAAATTTCCTCAGATTATTCCGATGGAGATATTGCCATTGATCATGGTCGCGTCGCCGTCGGGATCAACTCGCCGAAATCGTCATCGCCCCCGGCACCTACTCTTGGATTTAGAGCCTCGAGCAATACCTTACCCGATAG
>WFOZ01000780.1 GCA_015487825.1 Planctomycetaceae bacterium | reverse complement strand
TTCCAAGCCGATTTGCTGCAACAACCGCTGACGATAAATTGAAGAACTGGCAAGGATAACTTCTGGTGTTGATGAGGAATCATTCATCTTTACCGAGACTCCTCACTCAATCCGTATTCGTCAATTTTTTTGTGTAGAGTATTTCGGTTGATGCCCAGTCGCGTTGCCGTTTTGGTCTGCACTCCCTGGCAGCTTTTCAACGTTTGCAAAATCAGTTGTCTTTCAACCAGGGAAACGACTTTTTGATAGAGGTCTTTATCATCGCTGGAACTTTGCATCATCCCCATCGTAACAAGTTCTTCACAGATTGAACCGAGATCTTTCTCGCTTCTCATTCCCAGTCGAACCGGAGCCAGTCCCCGCACATGAGGCGGTAGCAACTCAGGCGAAAACTGACCTGAGGTAGAAATGACAACCGCCCGTTCAACATAGTTTTCAAGTTCACGAACATTGCCGGGCCAGGAGTAACTTTTCAGAAACTGTTTAGTCTCTTCGGGAACAGTCAGCGGTTTGCATTCGTTTTCTTCTGCATACTTGTTGATGAAAAATTCGAGCAGTGCATCAAGATCATCAATACGATCTCGAAGCGGAGGCAGGAAAATCGGCAGCACATTTAGACGATAATACAAATCTTCCCGGAAGTGCCCTTTTTCGACTTCCTCAAGCAGTTCCCGATTTGCTGCTGCCACGATGCGGGTATCAACGGAAATTGTTTTTGTATCGCCAACACGCTCGAATTCATGCTCCTGCAGAACACGTAATAACTTCACCTGGAGTGGGAAACTCATTGAGTTAATTTCGTCCAGGAAAATTGTTCCACCATGAGCTGCCTCAAAACGACCGGTTCGATTTTCATAAGCCGAAGTGAACGCCCCTTTGACGTGCCCAAACAGTTCACTCTCTAAAAGACTTTCACTCAGTGCGCCGCAATTTACCCGCACATAAGGGCCGCTGCCTCGAGGCGAAAGTTCGTGGACCGCGCGGGCAATCAGTTCTTTCCCGGTCCCCGTTTCGCCCATTAAAAGCACCGTTGCAGAACTGCGCGCAGAAAGCCGAGTTGTACGATACACCTCCTGCATCGCCCGGCTGTCACCGATAATGCCCTCCAGGGCGCTACTATTCTCTCCAGGTAGATCAACCATGTATCACTTGTGGGGGGCTAAACATTTAATAGACAAATATGAAATTAATTGCTTGCATTATAGGCGATGTTATGATTTTTAATAGTCTTTTCTATTCTCTGAGGAAAAAATTGCGTATCATTAAGGAATGATTCGAATATTAGTGCCTTCGTATCAGGCATCACTGGTGTGAATTGCTAGTTGTTTGGGCAATGGTGCTGGCTGTCGATTTATTGGTGTATGAGTGGATATATCATTGGTTCTCCCTATTCATTGTTTTTTATGCCTGTGAACAATAGGATCAGTGCTGGATTTTCTTCGCTTGAATCAAGGAATTAGAATGATGCGTTTGCGTTTGAAGTTTTTTTGTCTTATCGCCTACTCTTTTGTCGCGATTATTTCTGCGTTTTTACCATTACAGGCTCAGGAGAGTTGGCCACATTTTCGTGGACCGCTGGGGAATGGTCATGCACCGCAGGCAAAAATTCCTGTCACCTGGTCTGAAAGTGAAAATGTCACCTGGAAAGTACCGGTCTTGGGAGAAGGGCATTCTTCTCCGGTAATTCATGGAAATCAACTCTGGCTGACTACTGCGGTTGTTGAAAAATTGTCTGAAGAGGAACAGGAAGCTCGTTTGGAAAAGATTGAATTTTCCACGAATGGACTTCAAATTTCCGGTGCTTTAACATTGAAGGCTCTCGCGTTTGATGTCCATACCGGCAAGCAGCTTTTTGAAGTTGAGCTATTCCACTACGATGAAGCCAGTCCAAAGCATATTACAAACAGTTATGCCTCGCCGACCCCGGTGATTGAAAAAGGGAGAGTCTATTGCCACTTCGGTGAATATGGCATCTGCTGTGTTGAAACAACAACCGGAAAGGTTTTATGGAAGAATCAGGAACTGAAAATCGATCATCAAAATGGTCCCGGTGCTTCTCCTGTGATGTGGGACGATTTAATTATTGTTCATTATGATGGGATTGATCATCAGTTTATCGCAGCTTTCAGCAAGGCAGATGGAAAAATCGCCTGGAAGACAACTCGCACCGGCAAGACAAAAGATTTGCCGCCCTATAAAAAGGCGTATTGCACCCCGGTTATCACGCAGGTCAATGGTAAGCCGCTTCTGATCTCCCCGGCTGCGGATTGGGTTTACGGTTACGATCCGGAAACCGGCAAAGAACTTTGGAAGGCAGGGTACGGCAAGCTGGGATTTTCAACTGTTTGCAAACCTGTTGTCGGAAATGGAATGGTTTATATCTGCACTGGCTTCATCAAATCCCGACTTGTTGCATTGAAATATGATGGGGCAGGGGATGTGAGCGAAAAGAATATGGTCTGGCATTCCGACAGACAAATTCCACAGAAACCATCGTTGTTACTTCTCGGGAAGGAAATCTATTTCGTCAACGATAAGGGAATCGGCATCTGTCTGGACGCCATGACGGGTGAGCAGATCTGGCAGGAACGCTTCGAAGGGAAATACTCTGCCTCTCCGATCTACGCTTCCGGTCATATTTACTTCTTTAACGAAGAAGGGAAAACAACCGTCATCAAACCGGGCAAAGAACTGAATGTCGTTGCAGAAAACTATCTGGACGCCGGCTTAAAAGCTTCCCCCGCAATCCTCAAAGATACTCTTTTTCTGAGAACTACAACTCATCTGTATCGCATCGAAAAGTAATACAAATATCGGGCTGTCGAGTAGTTCTGAATGCGTTCTGCGGGATCGTAGCATAAACCGAATCTACAGCTGATAAGGTCTTGCATCGATACTGGTCGGGCTGCATGTCAGTAATTCTGCGACGTGTCGACCGGTTGCGGGGGCGGACATCAGACCGATCATGTTATGGCCTGCTGCGATGATAACATTTTTTAATTGTGGAGCATGTGAAATAATCGGCAGGCCGTTTGGTGTCATCGGTCGCCAGCCGTACCATGTTTCTTCAATTGGTTCGCAATAAGGTTCTCGCAGATATTTATGAGAACCGGTTTTTAATATTGACAATCTCTTTGGATCGATACTGCTGTCGTATCCTGCGAACTGCATGGTGGAGCCAAGTCGGTATCCACTTTGCATCGGAGTGATTGCGACTTTTTCATCCTCCAGAATCATTGGGTATCGCGGGCAAATTTCCGGGCGAGGCATTGTTAGAGAGTACCCTTTGCCCGGCTGAATCGGAAGGTTGCACCCAAGGTCCTTGTTTAACAACGGTGACCACGCTCCCGCAGAAAGGACCATTGCATCGGCTTGCATCTGTTCCTGCTCACCGGCTTCTTTTCTTTGAACCATTATTGCTGCAGCGGAATTTCCAGTAAGTACAAATCGTTTGAATTCACACTGCTCGATGAATTCGACCCCTCGCTGCTGTAATAATTCTTTCCACTGCGTGACCAGTTTATCTGCTCGTAAATGAGCATCCTGTTTGTAATACCAGGCTCCGGCTGCGACACCGGGACGAAAAGCCGGTTCCATTTTTTCGAGTTCTTCCCCGCTTAATTTTTCAGCAGGCAAATCGTGTTCTTCGCTTAATACACGATTGATCGAATCGTAGGCATCAAGTGTTTTTTGAGAGCCGTAGACGAATAAGCAGCCGTTTTGTTCCCAGTCGCAATCGATCTTTTCCTGACTGATAAACGAAGTATAGAACTCACGGGAGTAATTGAGAATGGCATGTCTGCCTCTTCCCGACTCGAGCATATCACGCTCATTGCAGTTGCGGGCAAACGAAAATAACCAGTTCCATAACCGAAAGTTTAATCCGGGTTTAATCGATAACGGCCCGTTTGATTTGAACATCGCAGAAAGCCCTTTGCGCAGGGC
>WFOZ01000779.1 GCA_015487825.1 Planctomycetaceae bacterium | reverse complement strand
CTGTAATATGCCCGTCCCGGTCAATATATCGTCCCGAAGTATTGACCGGTTTGCCATTGTCTTTTAACCGGAAACGCCCGGCAGCATCATATTTTTCTAAAGTAAAACCGAGTTGGTTGATCAATCCGTGACACGACCCGCACAATGCTCCTTTAGTCTGCAGTGCAACCCGCTCGCGCGTTGTCATATCCGGGTTCAAATCGACTTCCAGCGGAGCAACAGCAATTGGCGGCGGCTTGAGGAATCGGCCCATCAGACTTCTTGCCAGGAAGACGCCTCGATGAATCGGCGAGCTGCCATCTTCATACGCCATGCCTGCCATTAAAAATGGATGCGAAATTAAACCGGCTCGATGTGTCGGGTCAAACTCAACTCTCTGGAACGGGGCATCTTCAGGAAGTTCGACGCCGTAAAACCTGGCGAGCCGACCGTTCAGATAAATGGAATTTGTAGAAAGCAGTTCCCGAAAATCAGACTTCTCACTCCAGACAACGTCCTCAATTAACAAATCGAGCGAGGTTCGCAAATCGGAAGCAAGATGTTCATCAAATTCCGGATACAACTCTTTCGATTTCGTCAGATCGTTAAAATGATCGTACTGCAACCATTGATGAAAAAATGCACGGACTTTTGAACGGGTGCGATAATTCTTTACCATCCGCTGAGCCTGTGCTTTAATTTGCGAATTGGTTTTCAATTTACCCTGAGCGGCCAGTTCCAGCAATTTATTATCCGGGATCGAATCCCACAGGCAAAGAGCCATCCATTCTGCAACACGATATTGCTGTTGTTGTGGATCAGCCGGGTCTGAAATTCCAAGAAACAGAAAACGAGGTGATTTTAACACCAGCAAAATAACACGTCTGGTTGCAACAAGTGGATCTTCGACGCGTTCAAACTGGCGGTCAATGATCGCTGTTTTCAGTTGTTTCGAGAGAGGTCGGCGAAACGCTCGAACGGCAAATTTATCACAAAACTTTCGTAGTTCCGCTTCTCTCTTTTTTGAGTTGTTGGCCCCCTTGGGCAGTGCAGCACCAAGGCTTTTTACTACTTTGTCGGCTACTTCAATTGCTGCATAAGTAGTCGCATCATTCCATTCTTTAGAGACTGAGACGCCCCGTTCGTAGCCAACGCTTTTATCATCGGGAGGGAAGGGAGTATTGATCACCAGAATGGCCGGATGAGATTCCGGAGAAAGATTTCGCGAAGGAATTATCTGTTCGCTTTGGTGGGGTGGTTTCCACTTCAGTTGAGCGGTCACTTTTTTTTCGTTTTTCGATTTATAAATTTCCAGCGATAGCGGATAAGCCCGACCACCAATCAGAAAGATTGCCTGACGGTATTCATTCTGTTTTCCGGATTTGACACGGGCGTTAATGAAGGGAACTTTCGAATTATTCAGAAAGAGCAGCCCTGCATTGTCTGTTTTTAAGACCAGTTCATACAGACCGGTTTCAGGAGCAAGTAAACTCCCTTTCCAGGTGCTGGTGAACTTTTCGAATTCGATATTTTCGTCCGGCTTGTTTTCGTTATCAAAGCTGACATTGACTTCAGGAACAATTTCTTCAACGAGAATATTTTTTTTGTTTAATCCTCGATTTTTGAAATATCTAACCGTCAGGCCGCGTTTTGGCCCCAGAGCCCGTTCCTGACGAAAGCTCAATAGAAGATCGGCGATGCTGTTGCGATACTGGCGGTTTGTTAAACGGGAAAACGCTACATGAGCCGGCTTATTTCTGGCTTGCGCGGTGATCGAATAAAACTGATAATGGATATGCTCAGCGACCGCAGCGGCTTCTTTTCCGACACAGGTTTCCGGTTTTTTCTCCGGCATTGTTTCATCGATATACTGCGCCAGTTCCTTAATCGATAGATCACCGATGAGTGCTTCCGGATAAACCGTTTCTACTCCTTCGCCCTGTTTACCGTGACACTTCGCACATTTCTGCAGGTAAATTTTCTCCCCCTGTTTAGACTGTGCAAACAGATTATATGCCTGGAAAATAACGGTAAGAAAGCAGAGTGAGAATACGAATTTACGTAGAACATCGCTGTGGAATTTCATGGTGATGACCTGCATCTTTGACTCGGAGGGGACCAATTCCGCAATGAAAATCGGCCTGTTGAAGAAGACTGTATTGTTGCCATAAAGGGCAGGCATTGTAGCATGATTTTCTCTGGAATGAAAACTGTATTCAACAAAATGCGACAAGTTTGTACAATATGAAATATGCTCTCCGTTGCGCAAGTTTATTCTTGTAAATCTGGAACTCTTTACGTTTTGCATAATCTTCCAGCAGGATTCAATTGTAACTATTCAGCAATGTTTGGTTATTGCAGAAATAAAGGTTGTTTGTAGCGGACTCTACGCCAACGCTGAATAGCTACATTCAATTTTAGTGTCGACGATCAGAATAAACCGGCTGTGTCGGGAAATAGATATGGCTGCTTCTGCATGGCATCTTGTTGATAAGCGCCTCAGTATAGACTACAACACACACAGAATATAATCGCCTCATGATCCAGCACAGGGAAAGTTTGTGGATTCACCATTACTCTATTTGACGGGACTGTTTGCTCTGGGAATTTCTGCCCAGTGGCTGGCGTGGTGGTTGCGACTGCCTGCAATTCTGCTGTTGCTGGCCTTTGGTTTCGCAGCCAATTTGTGGTGTGATCCCACTGAAATTATCAGTGATGATCTTCTCTTTCCCATCGTATCGCTTTGCGTTGCGGTCATCTTATTTGATGGCGGTTTAAGTTTGCGTTTCAGCGAATTGAAATCGACATCCCGTTCTGTTGTGCGACTGGTTTCTTTTGGCTGTTTGATTTCCTGGGTGCTGGGGACGTTTGCGGCTCGATTGATTTTTACCAACTGGTCTTTAGCAGCATTGGCAGGAGCGATTTTTACAGTAACAGGGCCAACGGTTATCGGTCCGTTACTTCGACAGATCCGCCCGAATTCAACAGTTAGCTCGGTTGCAAAATGGGAAGGGATTGTTGTTGATCCTATTGGTGCGCTACTGGCGGTACTTGTAGCAACAGCTGTTGCAGCAGGCAGTGTTTCTCAGGCGGCGATTGATGTCATTGTGAAAATTGGAAGTACGGTCGCGATCAGTGCGGTGTTTGGTTATCTGATCGCTTATGTGCTGGTTCAATTATTCCGCAGACATCTTATTCCCGATTACCTGCAAAACCCTGTTCTGCTTGCCAGTGTGCTTGTAGCGTATACCGCTTCAGATGTTTTACAGCCGGAATCCGGTTTGGCAACGGTTACGATTCTGGGAGTAATCATGGCAAATCAGAAATCGGTTTCAATTTCGCATCTGATAGAATTCAAGGAAAACCTGGGGGTCCTTTTAATTTCGGTTCTGTTTATCTTACTTGCTTCCCGGTACCGATTTGTCGAGTTACTTCACCTGGGATGGCCTGCTTTCCTGTTTCTGGTTCTGCTCATTTTTATTGTGCGTCCAGTCTCGGTTCTGCTTTCGACTCAAGGTACAAGGTTAAAGAGAAATGAACGGATTTTTCTTTCCTTTCTGGCTCCACGAGGAATCGTCGCGGCAGCTGTTGCCTCCGTTTTTGCTTTGGAATTCAGTCATTTGGCAGTAGCATCACATGCCTCTCCGCAGTTTTTGGCAGAAGTGGAAAAACTGGTTCCGCTGACATTTCTGGTAATTGTCGGGACGGTTGCTTTTTACGGTTTAAGTGCAGGTCCGCTGGCGCGCCGACTCGGTATTTCGGAAGTGAATCCGCAAGGAGTCCTCTTTGCAGGGGCTGACCATATCGTGCGGGAAATTGCAGTAGCGGTGCAAAAAGAAGGTTTTCGAGTGCTGCTGGTTGATACGAACCATCAGCACGTTGCCGCCGCCAGAATGGCCGGGTTGCCTACTTATAATGCGAGTATTCTTTCCGAATATGTACGGGAAGAACTCGATCTGGGTGGGTTGGGACGTTTTATTGCGTTAACGCCGAACGATCAGGTCAACTCATTGGCGGCGCTAGAATTTCGGGAAGTTTTCGAGCGAGCAAAACTGTATCAACTTAAACCGAGCACCCCCAATAAACAGCGCACAGCTCAATCGCTCGATTCGAAACGCGCCCGGTATGTTTTTTCCGGAGGCACCACTTATTTCACATTAAACGAACTGCACGACAAACGCTTTATCGTTAAATCGACAAAACTGACCGAAGAATTTGATTACCAGATGTTCCGCGAAAAATATACTCCTCAGGCAGTGCTGTTGTTTTCGATTAACGAGGCGCGGGAGTTAACTGTCTTCACCGACGAAAATGGCCCCAATCCGCAATCCGGCGAAACATTGCTCGCCTTTGTCCCTGAGCAGTAATACCGAAGTAGTGCATCTTCGCTCTTTAATTTTGAAGTCGATACTATCGGATAGTGCGACAGCGGAGCACAGACCAACAAAACCCAACCCCAGTTTAAGGCCTGAAAAGGCAGTAGTCTTTTATTATGCCTGTTATTACACAAAACGAACTTTGGAAAATTCTGGAAGAGCAGTTTTGTGGTGATGTTCTTCAGTCGGTTTCTCTTACCGGAATTCGGTCCGGAAAAGAAGAATTTCCTCAGAAGTATCTGGTGCGCCCGATCGTTATAAAAAAAGAGGTGCGTTTGCAGTGGACCGCGTACGATCTTCAGTCCCGCCAGACACATGAAAATCTTTCCCGCAAAAAATCACTGGAAAAAATAAAGTTGCTGCTCGGACCTGTCTACCGCAGTGCTCATCTGAAAACAATGCTGGAAGATCTGCAGATTCATTTCACAAAAAAAGAGAAAGTTCAACTGAGGCGGCATCAATTGAAAGAGCCGGCCCAGGCAGTTTCCAGAGAGCACGATGCTCAAAAAAAATATCTCTTTCCGGAAGGGACACCTTGTCCTTTTCTGATTGCGACCGGAGTAATGGCACCCTCCGGAAAAGTGCATCGGGCGATGTACCGAAAATTTCGACAGATAAACCGCTTTGCAGAATTCGTGTACGATTTGCGAGAACATTTTCCGAGTGATCGTCCGGTACGGGTTGTTGATTACGGCTGTGGAAAAAGCTATCTCACTTTTGCGGTGCGTCATCTGCTTGTCGAAAAACTGGGATTGGAAGTTGAGATGCTCGGACTGGATGCCAATCAGGAAGTGATCGCTTCTTGTCTGCGCACTCAAAAGGAGTTGCGATTGAATGATATCAGATTTGAACTGGCACAGATTTCTGAAGCGAAGCTGGAACCGCCGATCGATCTGGCAATCTGGCTTCATGCCTGTGATACCGCAACCGATGATGCGCTGGCCCGTTCGGTTCAATGCGAGGCTCATATAATTCTGGCTTCACCCTGTTGCCAACATGAGTTATTCAAGCAGGTTAATTCGCAGGCGTTGCAGCCTCTGTTAAAACATGGCATCTTGCGTGAACGCTTCGCTGCGATGGTGACCGATGCGCTGCGAAGTCAACTTTTGGAATCGGTTGGTTATCGATCACAGATAATTGAATTTATCGATCTGGAACATACCGCCAAAAATCTACTCCTGCGAGCGATTCGCAGCGACATGAATCCGCAGCGACAATCAGAGGCGCAGGCCACCTACGAAAGCATGAAAAAATCGCTCGGCATCGAACGGTTTCATCTCGAAAAACTGCTTTGTAAAAATGACCGGGTTTCGTAAACGTAACTATTCAGTCAAGTATCCAGCCACCCTCCGCTGAGTAGTTACTCGTAAACAAAGATGGGGGAGGCCCCCATCCTGCCTATTGTTGATACTACTGGTGGTCAATTTCGATGCGCGCTGGGCAACAGTTCCAACAGGATTCCATTTTGGTTGTGGTTTTCAGAATGCCCCAGCCGAGCCGGGATTATTTTTTCTTTTTTGCTCTGGCGGCCGCTCTTTTTTTGCGTGAGTTTTCGAGGATCGTATTGAGTTCTTTCTTTTGATCTTCGTTCAGCACGCTTTGGATATCGAGAGACTGTTGCGTTCGCAAGTCTTCAAGTTCGCGAAGCAGCGCCTGGATTCTGGTGCGGTAATCCGCCTGGATGCCGTAGATTTTATCCTTTTGTGAATTACTCAGCCCGATTTTACCATAATTGTTTGGCAGGCGGCGAACAACTTTCGCTTTGGACTTTTTTGCACCTTGAGGAGCTTCTTCAGCCAGGCTTACTCCCGCCATTAACAAGGCAACCTGCATTACAGCAACAGTGGTCAGGAATTTCATATCGCGCTCCCCCTTCATTGAAGTTCATCAGAAGTGACTGAGCCCTGCCTTGCTCCTATGCGATGATCGAACAGACAGGGAGCATATTGGCAAATATGCACATGCAGCCATTGTGGACGCAAAGCAATTCGATTTCAAGAGAACTGCTACTCAATGACTAATTCTGCCAGATAAATAGCAGTGATTGTTTTTCCGTCGGCGTCTTTTTCGTGAGAGGAGTAGTAGGAAACGAAAGCATTTTTCGGGCTTAGTTCGATAAAGCCGGGATAGGAATTATCGCCGCCACTGGGGAGTTCTGCGAATTCATGCAGGCGATCATCAACGAGCCAGCACAAAGAAGTAACCGCTTTTCCGGTAAGTGTTTTGCGGCCTCCCACCATGTAACGGTTCCCCCATTTAACGACCAGCGGGCCGCCGATGTAGCGATCAAGATCTTTTCGCTTCCATGTTTTGAACGGAAATTGCGAGCGACAGATTTGTGCGTTGCGGCCACTGCCACAACGGGCAATAGCCAGTGCTGAACCATCGGGTTCAAACAGAAACGCCGTTTCATCGCCATATTTTTCCTGAAACAGACCAGCTGTTCTCCAGATTAGTCCGTCATCGCTTTCGAGAATTGCCGATTCAACCAGAGGATCTCGTTCAGAGCGGTTTACAATCTTTGCAAATTCCTTCTTTCGTCGGCCACACAAATAAGCTTTTCCGTTATGGGTAGCCGCTCGCCAGACGTAATGACCGTAAGTTCCTTCGAGCATAATCGGTCCACTCCAGTTTTCGCCATCATTAGTCCAGAGACCGTAGCCGAGCAGTTCGTTCATGTCGCGGGTTTTGGGTGAGGTTTCTCCGCAGTACCATGTGCCGGTGTAAACAAAAAGTTTTTTATTGAAGATGAGAAAGTGTGGATCGCGCACGTCTCGCAGTTTGACACTGAAGCGATGGACCTGTTTCCAGGTTTTTGTATCTTCGCTTGACAAAATAATAATTGATGAAGTTGGATGAACCATATGGCCATCCGGACAACTGCGAAAGGTCAGATAATATTTCCCCTGGAATTTGCACATGTCGGTGAATGCATTGTGCTCGCCATTGTGAAACAGCTTGCGGACAGATTTGACTTTCACTGCCGGTGTTTCAGAATCCGCAGCGAGAACTCTATTTGAAGAGATAAAGCCAAGAGATATTGCAACGCAGGCCAGCAAGATCGTACCAGTAAAATATCGCATCAGATTTCTTTCTTCATGAGGAGGGAGACGCACAGGTTTGTGGCATAAACCATACGTCAGGCAGGCGGGAGTGTCCAGCTTGTGGATGGTTTCGAAAAGTTTAAATTTATTCTTCTCGCACAAGCAGCGAAGTATTCTGCATAGCAACTATGCCATCAGAACGATGGATAAAATGATACATGCCCACAGCGTTGCACAGAGACTTAACACAGCCTTGCGATGCGGCAGGTAAATCGTAACTGGTTTGCAGTATTAAACTCTGTGGTCTGGTTATGAAATAATGTTGTGGACAACTTCGCCGTGGATGTCGGTGAGGCGGAAGTCTCGACCGCCGTAGCGGTAAACAAGCTTTTTGTGATCCAGCCCGAGCAGATGTAAAATGGTCGCCTGCAGGTCGTAAAGATGGACAGGGTCGATAACCGATTTGTTCCCGAATTGATCAGTTTCGCCGTGAGAGTGACCACCTTTTACGCCACCACCTGCCATCCAGAATGTGAATCCACCCGCGTTGTGGCCACGGCCGGAGCCGAATTCGAGTGTTGGCAGACGTCCAAACTCGCCTCCCCAGACAACCAGTGTATCTTCCAGAAGTCCGCGTTGCTTCAAGTCTTTCAACAGGCCGGCAATCGGTTTATCTGTAGCATGACATTTTCCGGGAAGCCCCTTTTTAATGTCTGTATGATGATCCCAACCGCCATGTGTCAGTTCGATGAAGCGAACACCTGATTCAGCAAATCGGCGAGCGAGCAAACATTGGCGTCCGAAGTTGTCCGTTTTGCTGTCACCGATGCCGTAATGCTTTAAAGTTTCCTTCGATTCCTTAGTGATATCCATCACATTGGGAGCGACATCCTGCATCCGCACGCCCAGTTCGAACGAATCCATCACTCCTTGTGCCTCGGGAGTAATATACTGCCCGTTCATGGAACGTAAGAGTTTCATCTGTTCCTGCTGCAGGCTGCGTGGAATTTTCGTATTAGTGACATCAGCGAAGTTCGCTTTATTGAGTGATGAACCTTCCCAGCCGATACGTGCTCCTGAATAAGAAGAAGGAAGAAACGCAGACCCGAAATTGGCAGGGCCACCAAAAACACGAGTTGGGTTGATGGTAATGAACCCGGGAAGGTCTTTATTGCCAGACCCCAGGCCGTACACAATCCAGGAACCAATCGAAGGACGCACGAATGCGAAACTACCCGTGTGCAACAGCGGTACTGCTCTGGGATGGGCACTGCTGTCGGTTTTCATACTGCGAATCAGGCAAAGCTCGTCCGCGCATTGCGAAAGGTAAGGATACAGCTCCGAAATCCACAAACCGCTTTGCTGATGCTGGCTGAACTTCCAGGGGGAGCCGAACAGTTTTGTCTTTTTACCTTTGTCGAAGTCTTTACCATCACTCTTATTAAGTTCGGGCTTGTAGTCAAAGGTGTCTAATTGAGAAGGTCCGCCATGCATGAACAGGAAGATGACACGTTTTGCTTTTGGTAGAAAATGCGGTGCGGGGGCAGTTTGCAGATTGCTGCTTTGTGTGGAATCTGCCCGTGCTGCAAGCCCGGATGTTGCCAGGCATCCCAACCCTGCACCAATCCCCTTGAGAGCCTGGCGACGAGAGAGTGATAACCTGCTTTTGTTTTGTTGAAGTTGCTTGCTCATTGTTTACTCCATGTAAGTCAGAGAGTGTCTGACATAATAAATGCCTGGCTTTTATGTCGTTGTGACATGCTTCATAAGGCGATGGTCAATTTCATCGAATATATTTGTATGAGCTGTGCCTGATTTCAATTTGAAACCGTCGTTTGCTGCTCATTCGGTGGTTGAATCAGATATCGGAACTCCGCGCTGCTAAATACCATTTGCACGAAACTTGCCAAGGCAAGCTGGCGTCTTTTGGCAGCATCAGATTGTTTTTCAATCAGGGTTTTTTCTGCCAGTTCCAGATATTTGTTAGCGGTGTTAAGTTCTGTTGCAGTTGGTTGACGATTTAATGCACGCAGGTAAGCAAGTCGAATACAGGCATCAAGATTTTCGGGATTCTTTTTCAACAGCAGTCTGGCGGTGGCATCGGATTGCTGGAGGATGAAATCGTTGTTGAGGAAAAAGAGTGCCTGCTTGGCAGTCGTTGTGGTCGCTCGTTGTCCTACAACCAGACTGGAAGATGCGAAATTGAATTCCTGCATGATGTGCGGTTCGTAATTACGGACAATCGGTGCATAGACCGTACGTTTTTTATTATTTGGTGGGTTGATCTTATCGTAAGGAACATCCCGAGCCAGTTTTTGCCCGATTGGAGTAACAGTTGAACCTTGAGCAGGCGTAAGATCGAGTTCCCCAC
>WFOZ01000778.1 GCA_015487825.1 Planctomycetaceae bacterium | reverse complement strand
CCCTGTACTGCTTTTTCTACATAATAAATGTAATTGGCAGAAATGCCTCCCGGATTGGTCGTTGCGTGGCACACATAATTGATGATGCAGCCTTGCAGCTTCCCCTTTTTATCGAACACGCCCAATACTCCAACTTCAGGGTCAATCGGACCAGCCGGTTTAACGATGTCCGGGTTTCCTGCTCGCGGGTGTGTGACCGTCATGCCGTTTTTCATCAGAAATCGACGATTGAAAGCTACCCGATCTTCATAGCCACGGTCTACATCGAAGGAAACCGGGGCGAGTTTTTTCCACGCTTCGGTTACTCCTGCGACAACCTGATCTTCAACCAGTTTGAGGTATTTCGGAACAGCACCACTCGATTTCACATAGGCAAGTTCCTGGATAAATTCTGAAGCGTGATCATATTCCCCTGGCAAAACCATTCCTGTCGGTCCCGAAGAATGGGAATGCGTCGCATGAACAAGAATATGTGATGCTGGAATACCGGTCGCTTTTTCGATGCGTGTTCGAACTGCCAACACTTGCGGTCTGCGGATGAAAGCAGCATCGAGACTGACGACAGCCACGGTTTTCCCCTGCTTGAGATCACCATCATTAAAAACACCAATTCTCGCCTTGCAGGGGTCGTGCAATTTACGATGAAAAACTTTGCCGTATCCTCCGGGATACTCCATGCCAATTTCCGGAGTGATATCTTTCTCAACAAAAGCAGCTCGCAGTCCAGGTGGCTTATTTTTCTGTTGAGACGCAGCAGGCGCCAGCAGGCTGTTTCCTGCCAGGATTGTTACTGCCAGGGTTGCTGTGAATAGTTTGAGTGAATTTGTTGACATCAGAAGCATCTCCTCTATGAAGGAAGGGGACTGGACAAAAGTGGGGCAGCGTGCCTGGGACTGTCAAAAAATGTTTTATTATTGTGAACCCGTTATCGAATTATAACTGTTTTGATTCATTCCTGTCGTTGGACGTAATTCAAAACATGTCTTCCCAGTCTTTTCAATTTACCTGTTTTGTTGCTTTTGGTTTGAGGTTAATGGAGGGCAGATCAGGAATATTTCTTAAGATAAATGATCAATTGAGTGTGTATTCCCATGTACATGCTACTCGGTCGTAATTCTTCGTATCTCCCGTTTTATTAAGTAGTTACGTCATATTTAGCGTTTTGTCAGAGCAAGTGCATAATCGATACATCCGGTTAAGTTATCACGATTAGAACGATTCTTCTCAACTTTAGGATGTGAATGTTCCGAAATTTCAGAATAACTGCCACTTCCGGCAGAATCGGTACAGACTATCTGCGCGGCGGAGAAGTTCTCCTTGCGTTGATGGTCTGTGGATCGATTGATTTCGTATGAGACCATTCTTTCATCTGGAAATCGATCTCGCAAGTTGCGATGTAGATTTCGGACCAATGTAGGATTCAGTCAGCATGACGCTGGAGCCATCCATGAAATTCTTCCTTGCCTGTGTCACCACAACTTTGGCGCTTTGCGTACCAACGGTTTCTCTTCAAGCATTTGATGAGGCTCCGGCGGGGCAAACTCGATTGTCAGACCAACCAGCCGATCCGCAGCCTGTCCCGCATGTCATCGGGTCAGACGACGGTGCCGGTCAGGCGACAGTGGGGAGCGGTAACGTTCCGAATCTGCCAACTCGCTCGGTCTATTACAACGAGCCTGTGTTATCCGGTCCCGGTGCGACTGGGTATCAGATGACCAGAGACATTTTCACTGTCCAGTATCGATTAGATACGCGAGCAGGCGGCTTGCAGGGATATGACGATGGCTACACAAACCTCGGTGCCTTCATTCCGATGATGACCACGCCGGATAGTCTGTTCTTCACAGATATTCGTGCCTTAATTACGAATAACTCCAATGGGGGCTTGAACCTCGGTTTTGGTCGCCGCTGGTACGATCCAGCGGGAGATCGTGTCTGGTCAAGTTCGCTATGGTACGACATGATCAATGGAAACTCTCAGACGTATCATCAGGGTGGTTTCAGTGCTTCGATGACATCCCGCTATCTGCGATATCGTGCCAACAGTTACTTCATTCTTGGTGACAGGGATGATTTCATCGGTACTCAGTTTGGTAATACTCCGTTCCTTGTAGGAAACGAGATTAATCTTAATAGAATTCGTACGCAGGAAACTGCATATCATGGTGTTGATTTCACCGTTGGTGGTCCGATGCCATTACTTGGTCGTTTTGGAATCAATTGGGATACCGGGGTTTACTACAACTGGGCCGATGCAGGCAAAGATGGTATCGGTTGGATGTTCAATGCGGATGCTCAGTTAACTGAAGATATTAATATGGGATTCCGTTATCGAAACGATAATGTTTTCGGTGCGAATGCTCAGTTGAGCCTGCTTGTCAATTTGCCGGATGGGCGAGCAAGCAGAATTCTGCGTCAGCCATCGATCCGCGATTACTTGCTTCGTCCTGACGAACGAAAATACAATGTCAGTGTCCAGCGATTTGCGATTAACGATTCGGTACCGTTGTTGAATGCCTCAGATGGATTGCCCATCCAAGTGGCGAATCTTATTCCTGATGCAACTGCAGGTGTTGTTGCAGCTGGTGATGGAACGATTGAAAATCCATTCAACGGTACCGATGCCTGGAACGCGTTAACCGGTGCCCAGAAAGCAGAATTTGATATCGTTCTGGTCAGGCCGGGAACAGTTCCTGCCGGTGGCAACTTCATGAACAACCTGACTTCAGGGATGACGATTGTTGAAAATCAGAGACTCCTGGCCTCTACCGGTCGTTTGGTGCGTGATCTTGATCCTAACGGTAATGAAATCATCAGATATGCGGAGCATCGAGTTACTGCTGATGTGGCAGGCTTGGGAACCGGGTTAAACTTTGGTATTCCCGGCAGTGGTGTGTTGCTGGATGGAACTTCTTTAGTCGGAACGATTTTCAACCCGACTGCTGACCCTCGACCGATTCTTGCTAATCAAACAACGGTTGTCTCCACCAGGCCACATGCTGTTGTCACAATCGATAACAGTTTCTCGGTTGCCTGTACTTCCCGAACTGAAGTTTCCGGGTTTGTTATTGAAGCAACCAATCCCAACCAGCCTACCAGGCGTAACAATGGTATTGTTACAGGGAACATCCTGGATCCTGCACAAGGAACAGGTGTAACCGGATTTGATATTAACAGCAACTTAATTCGTAACGCGGTACATGGCGTTTACCTGACCAGCTTAGGGGACAGCTTCGGTACGATTCTGTTGAATCGCGTCGAAGGAGACGGGTTCAATTCGAACTCCGGTATTAACATTTACCAGTCCGGCGGTGCTTTGGGATTACAGTTTGAAGATAACCTGGCATTTAATATCTACGGAGAAGACATCGATAACGATGGCGTACTCGACACACCAGGTGGAGTTCCCGGTGGAACAGAAGATATCAATGGGAACGGGAAACTGGATGTCGGAGAAGACCTCGATGGCGATGGTGTGATTGATGTCTTTGAAGATAACGATATGGATGGTATCCTGGGTGATGATGATATCGGAATTGCCTTCAACATTGTTGCAGACAGTGTCGGGGCTTCTATTATCTCTAATAATCCTTCGAATGCTGCAACGAACGACCCGGCGAACCATCAATCACCAACAATTCATTCGGCGACACCTTACGATGCGATTGCAGCGGGCCTTAGCCCGAATAATCCTGTGAATCATCTGCATATTGCTCGCAACAAAACCAATTTGAGCGAGGCAGAATACTTCCGCACACAAACATTGAACGCGGATGGCACGGTTTCCAACACCTTCACTGCTCGGGATATCAATAACGATATAGACTTGATTGGAACGACTGTCATACCAAATTCAGACATCTTCGACATCGTCGGCAACAAAAACGGTATGAACCTGGAAGCACGCGATGGCGGTATCTTCCGGGCGACCGTGTTTGGGAACGACACGTCCTACAACAATCCTTATGTACTGGGCTTGAACTTCGGCGATCCTGATCTGATGCCTCCGGCAAAGAATCCTTTCCTGGCAGTGGTTCCAACACCATTGGGGAACGAGTTCGGATTCCGTGGGCGAGCCATTGGTGCAGGAAGTATTCTGGAACTTTCTTCACCTGATGATCACAAATCGAACTTCAACTTCGGAAACGGGGCCATTCTGGAAGCGTTGAACAATTCCACGTTGACTATGAGCAGTCCAATGATGGGGACTTTCACAACCGATCCTGTTACGGGACTGGTTAATGGGACAACGCCAAGTGAGTACAACGACAACGGCTTGAATGGGTTGTTTATCTATGGCGATAACAGCAGTTCGCTTGCGATCCAGGTGGGTGATCCAGCTTCTGCATTCGATCATACGTTAACGGACCCTGCTGATCAGACCACACGTGTTTACAACACGCTGAATCAGTTCCGACGAAACGGACAAGATGGCAATGCAACGACCGATGGAAACGGTATTTTGGTTCGCCTGAGAAGTGGTGCCACCTTCGCAGCCGGCTCCAACAGCGGTATCTATAACGCAGAAGTAACGGATAACCTGGATCAGGGAATCCTGCTTGATCTCGAAAACACAACTCTGGATAACTTCGACATTCGCAATAGTATTATAAGCGGGAACCTGTTTGACGGAATTATGGTCAGTGCAGATACTGCTCCTATTACCAACTTGAATATTGTTGACAATACATTAAACAACAATGGGCGAAACGGAATCAACTTCCAGCTTCTGAATTCTACCCTGACCAATCTGTTCGTTGAAAACAACCTGATGAATGGCAATGGAACATTGATTATCCAGAACCCGGTCAGTGCGTTTGATATCGATGTTGTTTTCGGTACAGGTCTCACAGCGTCACAACAGGCAATTTTTGCTCTTGCAGCTAATCGCTGGGAACAATTGATTATTGGTGACGTGCCAGACGTTGGCCTCATTGATGACTTGCAGATTGGTGCCAGCGGTGTTGCAATCGATGGCGTGGGAGGAGTTCTGGGACAGGCTGGTCCAACCGGCATTAGAGCTGGCTCAAATATTCCTTACGATGGAATTATGCAATTCGATACGGCTGACCTGACTGCTCTGGAAAGCAGTGGAGATCTTTTGGATGTCATTCTTCATGAAATGGGACACGTCCTTGGAATTGGGACCGTCTGGGATCTTCAGGGATTACTTGCTAATCCAAGTAACGGCGATGGAGTCACCGATACCCGCTTCACCGGGGCAACAGCAACGGCTCAGTACAATGCGATCTTTGGAACAGCTGACACGGGTGTTCCTGTGGAAAATGACTTTGGCCCAGGGACAGCCGACAGCCATTGGCGTGAATCGGTCTTCGATAACGAATTGATGACCGGATTCATAAACGGTACCACCAGACCAATCAGTGCCGTCACTGTTGGTTCACTGCAAGATCTGGGATACGTCGTCAACATGGGCCAGGCAGATCCTTATACCGACCCAACGCCAATCGCTGCTCCTCAAAATGCAGCAGCAGTCATTGGAACTGTTAATAACGATGTAGGACCGTTCCAGTTTGCAAATGCAACTCCTACACCGGTTAATCTTGTTTCTATCGATCCTAACGCCAACGGAAACGGAATTAACATTTCCGTCCTGAACAGCAATCTGACAAATGCGATCATCGAGAATAATATTATTACCAACAGTACAAACGATGGTATTCGTCTGCTCAACCCTCAATTTGCAACCAATGCAGAAGGGGATAACCAGATTCACTACCAATTGAATACGATTACCGGCAACGGTGGATACGGTATTAACATGACATTGAATCTGGCGAATCATCTTGATGCAATTATTTGCACGAACACTATTTCCAACAATTCACTGGGCGGAATTAACGTGGAACTGGAAGATGATGCCGTCTATCACAACGGTCTGGTTCCGCCAGCTACCTTACTGACACCGGACCCAACGGATGAAGAATCGTGGTTCTTCGGGAACAACATTGATAACAACGGCGGAATTGGCTACAGCATTACTGCAGCAGATAATTCCCAGTTCACGCTGGTTGGAAGCACTCCACTGGCAAGTACAATTAACAACAACCAGGATGCTGGCCTTGGAATTCTCATGTCTCAGAACGCAGTCGGAGATATTCGACTGGATAACATTACAATCAGTGGTAACCAGGATACCAACCTCGGAGACCCGGCTGATAACGTTAACTTCAACGGAGAAGGTATTGGCATCATCCTCAGGGATAACTCTGTTCTGGATAATCTGCGAATTGGTGACCCGATTGTTATCAATCCTGCAAATCCAGGAACTGCACGAGCTACAACTATCTCAAACAACCTGAATAACGGAATTTCTATTCAGTTGTTCGGAAGCAGCTCATTGCAAGATCCTCTGATTGCTAATACGTCCGTTTCCGGAAACGGTACCAACGGTACTGGCGATGGCCTCAACGTTGTGCGAAATCAGTTTGGAATCGTAGGTGACAATGCAAACGTCTTGCCACCTGTTAATGTCATCGCAGCTGCAAACACGGTTCCATCTCCGATTGCACCACTTCCACCGTCAGCACTGCTACCGAATACGGTTCCAGATGCTCCTGTTCGAGCCTTTGTCATTCGTGACAGTATCTTCAACAACAACGGCGGAGACGGTATCGATCTGACGGCAAATCTTCCTAACATCAACGATGAATACCTGATTATGCAAAATGATATCTCCGGCAACGGTGCTAATGGTATCAGACTGTTTGCACAGGGTGATGCAGAAATGCTGGTTGATATTCGTTATAGCACGATCAATAACAACACCGCGGATGGAATTAACCTGACCACCAACCAGAATAACGTAACCGATCAGACTTCGATCACTGGAACGTGGGTTGGAACTCAGATCGATGGCAACGGTGGTGATGGTATCTTCCTGGGTGGTATTTTTGGCGACCTGAACGCTGTTACTCGACCACTTCAGATTGGATCCAATTTCACCGAAGATGTTAACGGAAACGGTTTCCTCGATCCGGGTGAAGACCTTGATGGAGACGGACGACTCGATTCCGATGCTGTCTTCATTACCAACAACGGCGGAAACGGTATCAATATCCCCGGTGGTGGAACGTATGCAATCTATAACACGTTTATCGATAGCAACACGTTATCAGGTATCGATGTCAGCTTCGTTTCAACAGGAACGATTGATCGAACTGTTATCAGTAATAATGGCTTGCACGGGATTAACATGAACTCCGTCGGGTTCTTCAATCAGACTTTGACAATGACCAACTCCATGATCCAGAATAACGCACGTGACGGTATTCAGTTGATGTCTACCAATACTGGTGGGCGAACCAACGGCACAGGCTTTGGTGCAACTGAAATCGACGTTACTTTGAATACCAACGTTATTCGTGACAACGGTGGTCGCGGTATCGATACCACAGTTCGTGGTGATGGTTCTGCATCGCTGAATATCACAGACATTATTGTCAGTGGAAACGGCGAACAGGGGGTTTACAATCTCATTACTTCTTCAACCACACAAAGCAACGAAGTTTCAGCAGATGTTGATCTGGCACAAGATGGAAGCGTCTTCAGTAATGCCTTCCTTAACTTTAACATTAACGCAACGGCTGGCTTCAACGGGACAGGTCAAAACCTGATCGCCAACAATGGCTTGAACGACACCTACGATGGTGGTGGACTGGTCTTCCGTGTTGGCACAACAGGGGCGGTCAGTGGACTGACAAGACCTTATGAAGACGCCAACACAGTAGACCCAACAATACTGGGGGGGTTGTTGACATCGATCCAGGATACAAACATTATTGGTAACAACGGAGTCGATTTGTGGATTCAGACCTTCGTATCGACTGTTGACCCTGCAACAACAGGCGGTACCTGGGGGGACCAGAATACAAACCCACGGGATAATGCCAATGATGCCTATGTACCAACCGGATTCGAGCAGGACCCACTGGCACGTATCCGCATTACTGCACTCAGTAATATGACTGGGGGATCTGTTGATGTATTCGGATTATCCGATCCATTCAGCACTGGAAACAATCAGGACTTTGCGTTCTATAACAACAACGAGTCTGTTTTCAAATCGCGTGGTACGACCAACGTTGGGCCTGATAATCCAACTGATGGTGGTTTGGATGACAACGGGCCATTCAACAGTGGTACTCGTCCTCGAAACGCAACACGGTTGGCTAGTCGAACCGGGTTCACAACTTACGATACTACTGGCGCTGGCGTAACAACACGAATTGCTGGTGCCTCACTGGTACCAGGCCTGACGATTGTTGATACGGGTGGAAACTCAGACAACTTCCTCTTTCCGGGAATGGGCTTGAGTACAATGCAGATTTCTTCAGGAGCTGATATCACACTGAGTGGGTTTACAACTGTGTTTACCAACTTCTCTGACGATATCAACTTCACTCAAACCAGCGGACTGCTCTTTTTCCGCGATGTTGACTTCATGTGGGATACTTTCTAAGCAACCACTGATAACCTGAATTTGAACAGGCCCGATGATCTAACGATTGTCGGGCCTGTTTTCTTTAACAAGTTTGTAGGGTGCGTCGTGACGCACCTCGTTGGTTGTACTGGGTTGGCATCGCGAATTTGGTGCGTTGCAACGCACCCTGCCTCTTGGATAAGTGGCGTAGGATGGCATGCTTGCACCCATCTTCGCGTACCGAGTTGCGTTCAATAACAGGAAAGAGATGGAACGTTTATGACTCGTCGCTCTATTCATGAATAGGGAAACCGTATTTGATGGGTGCAAGCACGCCATCCTACGGTTACTCACTGGCGGCGAGGTATTTATCGATTTCGTTGGCGACGATCACGCCGTAATTGACGGCGCCGAGCCAGCCGGACATGATGATGCCAACCGAACCTGCGTGGTGCAGGCCACCAATTTGTTGAGGCAGGTCCTGACTCACTTTCAGGCCTTCAAACTTGGTGCCGAACGAAGCTCCCTGAATGTGCCTGGTATAATGTTTGAAGGTTCGCGGCGTTGAGGCTTCAATCCAGTCAACTTTTTCCCTCACATTCGGAACGTACTGTTCGAGACAATCGAGCGTTTTATCACAAAGATCTTTTTTATCTGCCTGGTATTGTTCCTCAGGCAGATCGTACCAGTCTTTGTAATTGGCATTTGTTGAAGAAACAACCAGCCAGCGATCTGAACCGGGGCGTGTTTCCGGATAATAAAACGAGAACGTTCTGCTGCTGATGTTTTTGCTAAGCATCGCATCGACATCGAACCCGGAATGCTCGGAATGAAACAGTAAATCGCCACAATAATCGAAGCCAACACCCGGCTTCATCCCAATATAAACCTGACAACTGCTGTTGTTCATGCGGACCGCTTCGGTCTGTTCGACAAATTCATTATCAAAATGTTCCGGGCCAACCAGGTTCAATATGGTTGATTTAAGATTCGCATTTGCCAAAACAGTTTTGCAGGCAATTCGTTTGCCATTTACGACAACGCCCTGCACTTTGCGATCCGGTCCGACTTCAATTTTTTCAACCAATGATCGAATTCGTAAATCGACACCGTTATTGAGCATCTCTTCTTTCATCTGTTTGATCAACGCATCGGTCCCGCCTTGAAACGTATAGACACCTTTACTCATGAAGTTGGAAAAAACGATGCCGTAGGTGATCGCGGGATCTTCCAAAGTCGAGCCGTTCGCGTAGGAAATTGGCTCCATCAGCAATCGCACAACATCGTCGCGTCCGGGAAAGAATTTCTCAAACAGTTCGCGCGTTGTCATCTGCTGTTCATCGAAAAAGTTCATACTTCGCGCAGTATCGAAAAAGTCCTGCACGGTTTGGGCTTCGATGCCGAACTTTTCGATCATCAGTTTTGTGAAATCTTCCCGATTGAATGTTGTTTCAATCGAAAACTGCGGATTCTCGAAACGGATTCCTTTGAGAGGCACAATTTTATCCGCGATTTCGCGTGTCCAGTATTTCCGGCAACTTTTGATCATCCCGACAGGGAACCCGTGCAAAGAGATATCAAAAATATGCCCTCCTTTACGTTTGAACCATGTCGCCATGCCGCCCAGCTGGTAATGATGTTCAAGCAGCAAAACAGAATGCCCTGCTTTGGCGAGCGTGTTCGCTCCTGTTAAACCAGCCAGACCGCTGCCAATCACGATTACATCGTAGGAGTCCTGAACTCCTTTTAGAAAATCTTTTGCCATAATGAATTACTGCACTCAATTAATAATGAAACTCTATTTCCTGTAATGCTTTTGAGAAACGTAACTATTCAGCAAAGTTTGGTTATTGCAGAAATGAAGGTTGTTTGTAGGGGCCGCTATTGCGGACCACCGCAGAAACAGGGGGATCCATCTCCCATCGTGGTCCGCAATAGCGGACCCTACACCAACGCTGAATAGTTACTGAGAAACGATGATTGTAGAGAGCAGCTTCTCAAAGTAACAGTCTGGGCAACAGCCTTTTAGGATCGCTCGAACAATTACTGTCCGGTTTCATCTGATTTTCTGGCCTTCAGCCAAGAAAACAGAACATCGGGGATACGACAGTAATTGTTCGAACGTTCCTTAGTGCCTTATCACTGAAATGCTGTGCAAAAGTGGCAGAGAGTTATTAGGCTGGCCGAGGCAGTCAAGTCCTATTGCGTCTGAAGAAATGACAGCTCCGGTAGATCCAGGTTGCGTTCACATTACAGAATCTACTATCGTAGGCTGGCTCTGAACGAATATTTCCGTCATGGATGTCATTGAAAGGATGTTGCGATGAAAACCCGCCTCAAAATATTTATCTTTTCCTGCCTGGTCACTTTTTCTCTGGTGACAGCCGGGGCAACTTGCGCAGAAATCCCACTTTTCAAGTCGCAACGTGAAAAACTCCTGAAGAAGTACCCGGAAGCTGACATCAACAAAGATGGTGTGCTGACAGGTTCCGAAGCGTCCAGTTTCCAGAGGCAGGTGCTGGTCACAATGCAGAGAAACCGGGTTCGAGGGATCGTCCTGGCGGAGCCTTCTTTTGTCGATGTTTCTTACGGACCGGATGAACGAAATGTTCTTGATTTGTGGCTGGTTGAGGCGAAGCAGCCAACGCCACTCATCATTTACATACATGGTGGCGGCTTTGTTGCGGGCAGTAAAAATGGTGTATCGCCAAGGTTGATTATGGAAGCACACAAGAAAGGGATTTCAGTGGCTGCGATCAATTATCGCTTTGTGAAAAAACATCCCTTTCCCGCCCCACAACACGATGGCGCCCGGGCAGTGCAGTTTCTGCGGTACCATGCGAAGAAATATAATCTGGATCCTGAAAGGTTCGCAGCATTTGGTGGTTCAGCCGGGGCAGGCATTTCGATGTGGCTTGCATATCACGACGATCTGGCAAACTCCAAAAGCAAAGACCCGATTGAAAGAGTTTCGTCGCGGCTTGTTGCTGTCGGTTCTATCGGCGGGCAATCCACCTACGATCCTGCGGTCATCAAAAAATGGATCGGCGGTCGCGCTCACGAGCATCCTTCGATTTATTTTTGTTACAACGTCAAAACAATGCAGGAATTAACCGATCCAAAACTTCAACCAATGTTTGATGAAGTCTCTGCGATTACACACCTCACCCGTGACGATCCTCCAACATTCATGTATTACAACGAACCGGATAAACCGCTACGGGAAGGAGCTGTTCCGGGAGAAGGGATCCATCATCCGCAATTCGGCATCAAACTGAAAGAAGCTCTCGATAAACTCGGCATTGAATCTGAATTACATATTCAGGATCTCAATTCTAAAACAATGATTCCTGCCATGCTTAACTTCTTTGAAAAACAGTTTGCAAAACAATAGTCGTTTGTTTTAAGCGAACAGTTCCTGCACGGCTTTTCCTTTGCCGTCCTGGGTGACGTAAAACGGGCGGCCTTCAGTGAGGAAACCGGTACGGGGGCTGATTCCCATTGCGGTCATGATGGTGGCGTGCAGGTCCATCACAGAAACGGGATTTTCGATTGCGATTAAAGGGCGTTCATCAGCTGTCTTTCCGTAAAGGAAGCCCGATTTCATTCCACCCCCAAACATGACAACACTGCTGCCGCCGGTGAAGTGGCGGTGTAGCCCGTAATGCTTTGGTTCATTGACCGTTTCAACTTTGAACGTTGCCTGATCGTTGGCGTTTGAGCCCGGCTTTCCTTCGATAATTGCATCCCGACTGAATTCGGAGGCTATCACGACCAGCGTTCTGTCCAGCAGGCCACGTTGTTCCAGATCAAGAATCAACTGAGCAATCGGTCGATCGATTTCGCCATGCAGGCGGGCGGTTGTTTCGTGACCGTTTGCGTGAGTATCCCAGTGCAAAAAAGGAACATATTCAGTTGTGACTTCAACAAATCTGGCTCCCGATTCCACCAGGCGTCGGGCAAGCAGGCAGCCTCTGCCGAAACGTCCGGTATCGTATATTTCTCTACTCTCTTTTGGTTCAAGTGTAATGTCGAAAGCATCTTTATCTTTGGAACTGAGTAATCGATAAGCGTTGTCTACAGAACGTAAAAGCGATTCCTGCTGGTAGTCACTGATGTATTCCCGCTGCGGATTTTGTTCGACCAGCTTTTTGAAGAGTTGATTTCGTCGCGAAAATCGTTCACCGGTCATCCCCTTGGGAGGTCGAACAGATTCAGCTGCGTTCTCAGGATAAGGTAGATTCATCGGACCAAATTCGCTGCCGAAGAACCCCGATGTCGTGAACGCTTTGAGTTCTTCTTTCTCACCAACTCCTTCAAGACGCTGACCGATATTGATAAACGGTGGCATGACCGGATTTCGCGGACCAAGAACTTTTGCCATCCAGGCTCCCAGATGCGGGCAAGCAACCGTTTGGGGCGGAACGTAACCGGTGTGCCAATGATATTGATGCCGGGAATGCAGAATGCTCCCCAGATCCGGCTGCACCGCTGAGCGAATCAGAGTTGCCCGGTCCATCACTTTGGCAACATGCTCGAGTCCACTGGAAATTTTGATGTTATCAACTGAGGTATCTATTGCATCAAACGTACTGAGCATATCGCCAACGGGTAAACCAACACGATACGGAGCATATTTTTTCGGATCAAATGTTTCAGGGGCAGCCATTCCGCCAGCCATCCATATCAGAATACACGAATCTGCTGTGGCTGGTGGTTGCTTGATCGTTTCATGCTTCGCGTCATCCTTCGCAAAAATTTGTGTTGGCGTTCCTGCCATCCACGCCGCAGCACTCGCAGCAGAAAGCTCTTTGAGAAATTTTCTGCGTTCAGTAACTTCAATCGTTTTTTTCTCTGCAGATAACTCGGCTGCACTTTTAGTTCGACGATTCATACTGCACCATCAATCTGATATTTTGTGTAAGGATAAATGTAGGAATAGCAGGGGCTACAATTGCGGCCCCTGTAGCTGAATAGTTGCCGTTGCAAAATTATACTGTCGATCAATCAGATATTGAAGTCTCAATCTGGACCTGTCGGTAT
>WFOZ01000777.1 GCA_015487825.1 Planctomycetaceae bacterium | reverse complement strand
TCGGAGATGTGTATAAGAGACAGGTGGAATAGTAGAGTTGGGCAGTCAGCAGTTTTGTTTCAGATTTGACAGTTGCATTTACATTAAGTTTGTCATTTTTCTGCAGCGTGATAAGTGGAAGCGGCGTTCCCTCTTTAGTGTAGTGATTGATGAACAATTCAATTGCCAGAGGGGAAGCGAAAATGTGTCCGTGAGGTAATGTCGGAGAAAAGCGAATATTTTTGGGTGAATTTACCAAAGCATATGTTTTGGCATAGCTGTCCGGTGGATAGTGAAAGTCTCTTCCGCCATTGACAAACAACATCGGCACAGACGTCGAACCAACATATTGCGAAGGATCCCAAAGCGTTATCCATTTTGATTTCAGTTCCGGCGACATCTTTGCAAATTCAGAAAGCCAGCTACTGTTTTCGTGAAGGAACCCACATCCATAAACAGGAACAGCCGCCTGAAAACGATTATCCAACCCCGCTACAATGCAAGTTAGATATCCGCCCCAGCTGATACCGGTCAAGGCCGTTCGACTGGCATCAACTTCTTCAAAAGAGCGAATAAGTGAGTGAGCGCGTATCACATTAGCGACCGCGTGATAGGTCCACTGTTCAGTGACTGCTTGCGAGATCGCTCCAAACTTACCGATATGATTTTGAGCCGGTCCGCTGTCGGGACGGCTGCCGCTTAAATCCATCGCGATGGCAGCGTATCCTCTTTTGGCCCACAATCGAACCCATGGTTCAAATGCTTTCCCACCGCCGCCATGTACAAGAACTACTGCGGGCAGATTTTTATCCTTTGCAGGATCATTGGTCAACGAACCTGGCGTGGCGTAAAAAGCGAATATGCGAGTCGGCTTTCCCTGATAATTTTCGCTCTTAAAATAAAGCGAACGAACTTCTACTCCTTCGCTCCATTCAAATTCGGGCGGCTTACTTAACTCCTGCAGGTCCCAGGGCGTAGTTTTTGGTAACGTCTCTGCACGTTGAATTAATTGATCATCGAACGCAACTGCTACCTGCGAATTCACGATGCAATTAAAAGTCAAAGCCATTAATAATAAAGAAGAGAGGCCTTTCTTTAGCATTATGTTGTAGCTTTCATATAACTTAATGAGAGGTGGCAAACTGAACGATCCCCATTCTCTCAGACAGTCTCCACGATCACAAGTGGTGGATGAAAATGTTTTCTTGAGCACAAAGCCAATTGAAAACTTCAAGTTGCTTTTCAATCTCAGATAACGATGCAACTTACTCATGCAGTATGAATGAAAATATTGCAGGGTGCTGTGTGGAGTTCCAGAAGCAGAGACGAACAAAGCCCTGGAAATGCACACAGGAACCTGTCCTACCTGATTTCAAGGTTTCAAGACCATATCAACACACATTACCGCAGCAATAATGAGCGGTCGAGCGATATTATCAGCAGGAAGGTCTTCAGATAGCTGCAGAATATAATTGTCGGCACTGGTAAAGAATTCTTTTCCCAAGCCAGTCCATTTTTTTGAGATTTTTGCGAGTTCGATATCTTTAACGATGAACTTGAATTCCCAGCCTGTCCACTTACCTTTCAGGTGACAGACAGGCTGCTCGTCAGCATCCAGAACATTAAAGCCACTGGTCATCGTAAAAAACTTCTGCTTAAAAATACCAATCAATTCATCATTTTCATCAAAGACTTGTACTTTAGATAAGATGAAAGAAGTCCCTCTTTTTACTCGAACAACCTGTTGACCATCTGTTGTTCTGACTTGAATATCGAAAGGAGTATTCCGTTTATACTTTGTAAACCGAAATAGCTTTGTCATCGGGCCAAGCTTTTCTTCTCTGCATTCCATGACTATTTCACCATTTTCAGGATCATAGATATCAAAGTTATTGGCCGCTTTGAACATTCCAACATGCTCTTTGACCAAAAAGAGATTCTTGCCAAGAATATCGCTCATCAATTAGCCCTTGTTTTTAAAACACGGAAAAGGAATATAGATTAAAGTCATTGAGTGTATTCGTTAACCGATGAGTAATACAATCGTGAAGCTACGAAAGTCAAGTGAGGTAGCTCAGGCTCCCGCCTGGCTGAGTCTTTGGAGATGCGTTGCCAATGTCTCCAGTGACGTAGCCTGGGTCTTGACCCAGCAATTTACGGTGTAGCAATTATCAGAATTCTCTAATCAATTCGTCTCAGGAATGGAAACGGCAGCCGTTTAAGTTCGGTTTCTAAATTGAGATTTTCCTGATTGCCGGGATTTACCCTGTCACCTTCGGTGAGGATATCGAGATTGGTCAGAATAACCTGATCTGCAGGCTTGAGGCCGGATTCGATAAGGCTGAGTGATTGTATTTTCGTAATTTGTCGGACCGCTCTTTTTTCCACTTTCTGATCGCGAATCACAAAGACTTCATTCTGAAAGATGGCTTCACGCGGCACAGGAATAACTTTTTCGTAAACGGGGCCATCAATTCTAATACTTACAAACGTGCCGGGCAGCAGGGGCGAGGCAGCGTTTTTGTTATCAACAACGACAAAAAGCTGAACGGTTCGCGTTTTGGTATCTGCAACAGGGGCGGCTCGTGTCACGATCCCTTCCCATGTTGCAGAAGAGTCTGAATTGGTTCGAATTGTCGCTCGTGGGTATTTCCGATTCCGGATCTGCGGAATAATCTTGAGATAATCCTGCAACGGAATTCCGACGGGAATTTCCACGCGATCGAAATTGACAATGGTTACCAGAGGGTCGCCAAC
>WFOZ01000776.1 GCA_015487825.1 Planctomycetaceae bacterium | reverse complement strand
TGATGGAATGATTTCATTCGTGTTTATTCGAGTTCATTCGTGGTTCAAAATAATTCTTTTGACATATCCTATTTCCTCGTTCCCAAGGTCCACCTTGGGAACGCAAGGGAATGAAGTTCCTGCTTCACGTCGGAACGAAAAATCATCTCAAACGAACGAAAACACGTGGGAAGGAGGACCTTCTCAGCCGTGCGTTCCCAAGCAGGAGCTTGGGAACGAGTTGAAAGGGATTTGACACATCCGGTCACCTTTGCGCAGCATTTCATTGATAAGGTACTAAACTCTATGGTTCATTGAAATTACATTTGCTTGCTGAAATAATTTGCGTACCGTCCGTAAACTTTTAACGTTAGTAGCACAATAATCGATGCCCTCAGGTCTGTTTAACCCGGAATCCACAATTGGATTGCATCTGCCCTGCTGCCCGGGTATTATGTCTGCGTGCGGTGATATTCCGCTCTCCCGAGTGAATCTCCTTTTGCTCGAATGAGTGCTCCTCATGGTCTCCAGCCGACCGTTTTCCCTCTTTAATCCACAGGGAATAATATTCCACTAAGACAATCACGGAGAAAATATCATGTCTCTCAGGCAACGAGACTTGTTCGACGATAGCAGCATGAGTTTCGGGGATCATCTCGAAGAACTTCGATATTATATGATCCGCGCACTGGCCGGTCTGTTTGTGGTCTGTATTTTAACACTCAGTTTCGGCAATTACATGGTTGCGATCGTGCGCGGCCCGATTGATAAGGCTCTCATTCGCCATGGCCTGCTCGATCACAAAATTGATGACATGGGGACCGAAAGTTTTTACGAACGTTTTGACAAATGGTGGAATCAGCCCACTGAAGACGAACAGGAAAAACTGGAAAATGAGATGCGGGCCAAGTTGGAAGGCGAGCGGGTTGAAGTCGAGATTTCAACCCGGGATCTGCTTGATGCACTCCACAAAGCGGCTCCCAATCAATTTCCTCGCGTCAAAGAACCGGCAGAAGAAACAACGGGGCAAAAAGAGCCGGCAGAATCCGTACGGATTAATCTCAGGGCCCCGGAATTCTCCATCTTTCGCGATGTCGTCAAAAACATCAACCGCCCGGTCACGCTGAATGTTCAGGAAGCCTTTATGACTTTCGTAAAGGTTTCCATTGTTTCCGGCCTTGTTCTCTCCAGCCCGTGGCTGTTTTATAATATCTGGATGTTTGTTGCAGTCGGACTTTATCCGCATGAAAGAAAATTTGTTTATGTCTACGGGGCGATGAGCCTGGTTCTATTTCTGAGCGGAGCCATCTTTTGCTTTTATATTGTCTTTCCGTTTGTTCTCGATTTTCTACTCGCTTTCAACACATGGCTTGGCGTTCAACCACAGATTCGATTATCGGAATGGGTCAGTTTCGCTGTCTTTTTACCAATGATGTTCGGTATCAGTTTTCAGTTGCCACTGGTGATGGTCTTTTTGAACCGTTTGAATATTTTCCCGGAATCGGCTTATCGCGAAAACCGAAGAATTGCGATTCTGGTAATCGCAGGCTTGTCGATGCTGCTGACGCCTTCAGATCCATCGAGCATGTTGTTGATGATGTTCCCACTGATTTTCCTCTACGAATTTGGAATCTGGTTGTGTAGAATGAACCCGACTTCCAACCCGTTCGGAGAAGATGGCGAACCTGATATTGATGTATAATGTCTGACACCGTAAGGTTCGCTATTGCGGAGCGAAACCAAAGTGATTTAGCAGTATCATGGTCTTGCAATAGCGGACCCTACGCCTGAAAATAGGCAGGGCTGAAAGAATGGCTCAAAAGAATAAACCGAAAAAGAAGAGCGATCCAAGCTCGCAGAGAATCTGCGCCAATCGAAAAGCCAGGCACGATTACGAAATTCTGGACGAATTAGAATGTGGTATCGTTCTGCATGGCAGCGAGGTGAAAAGCATTCGCAACAATCAGGTTTCACTTGAAGAAAGCTATGCGCACCTGAAAAACGGCGAACTGTGGTTGCTCGGCTGTCATATCGGCGAGTATCCACAAGCAAACATCAGAAATCATATCCCGCGCAGGGAACGCAAATTACTGTTACATCGCAAACAATTGCGGAAATTTGCTGAAGCAGCCAAGCAAAAAGGGCTGACGCTCATCCCGCTTTCGATGTATTTTGTGCGAGGGATGGTGAAGGTAAAAATCGGGATCGGTCGCGGTCGCAAACTACACGATAAACGGGATCGACTGAAAAAAGAAGCTGCCAATCGTGACATGAGAGCCGCGATGTCTCCGAAGAATAACAATCGATAAACAAAACGCCCCGGGCCATTACTGACCCGGCTCGCCCGTTCATCAGTTTGAGTCTTCACGCACCTGGACCTGAAGCGCACCGAGCATTCTGGTGATCGTCTTTTCTTTGTTTCCGATGAAGAAAACATTTTCCAGCACGATTGCCCGGCGTTCGTTGCTGGGGTGTAATATCAGGCGTCCCGAGCCGAGAAGCATATATTCAAACAGATCGTTGATCTCTTTATCGATTCTCAAACTTGGTGCAGAAAACCGCTCCATATCGCTGAGGAACCCGTGATGATGCAGCAACTCGTTAGGGCGAACTTCCCAATAATCAAACTGAACGCCAACCTTGACGAGAATAAAGAGCATCAGAAATATCAGGACCAGTGTGTAATAGAACTGGGCATTGGCAACCGGCTGGATTCCTGAAAAGATAGAACTGATTGCAGGAAGAACATTCGGAAAGTTTGCGAGCAACATATACCCTCCAAGTACAATCGCGATCGCAAAGAAAAAGAGGGTTAAAGAAGTTGTTCGAGGAAAATCAAACGATATAACAACCATATTCAGGGTAAATACGGCCAGAAAAGCAGTCGCCAGAAAGACAGAGGTTGAATCGGCAACCACCGGATTTTCAGGATTGAGCCCATAATTGATATGCATCCAGATCGCGACAATTGCAGCCACGATTACAGTCGGGTACATAAACACAATTTTAGGGTATGAAACCAGATAAATACTTTTGGGTAGTGAATTATCATCGTTACCGGAAGCGGCGTCACTTAAAGATTTTTCTTCAGACATAATCAGTCCTCACTATGTATATGTACCGCGGCGAATCTAAACCAGTGCGTCCTCAATCCTTAATTTTGGGGCCGATTCCATCGGATAGTGCGACAACGGAGCACGGACCAACAAAACTCAACCTCCAATTTAAGGCCTGAAAAGGCACCAGGTAGTTATTGGAATTAACAGGGACAGGAAACCCTCTGGATGTATCCTGACGGGTTCGTAATCGGTTTGCAATTCAATCAGCAACTCGATTTGCAGTTTCTTTTTTCAAAAGGCCCTCGTTGTAACGTATATTCTCGGCTTCGGATCAGAAAATAAGCCTCATTCATCCATTTTTCGTCCGGAATCTGAAAGAAAACTGACCGCCAGTGCTGCCCATCCAACAAGAAACAGCACCCCGCCAATGGGAGTAATAGCCCCAAAAACAGGGACTGCAAGCATTGTCAGTAAATATAAGCTTCCAGAGAAAAACAGCGTGCCCAGCAGAAAGCACCAGCCGGCAACATTCAATAATCTGCTGACGGTGCAGCGTGAGAGTTGGCTAACAATAAGTAACGCCAACGCATGATAAAACTGATATTCCGCCCCGGTTTTGAAATCTGCAAGATACTTTTGAGCGGCAGGTACCGGATGTCCCGCGATCATTTTTGCAGGAGTCTCAGCATATAATTTCTCGAAATAACTCCCCAGCCCATGAGCAGCAAACGCCCCCAGGGCAACAGCCAGCAATGCGAGAATAGCTCCGCTTGTTCCCCAGAATTTCATCTTCACTCCTGACCTACTCTTTTTGTATTGGAAAGTGCCTGGCAAATCGAACTTACTTCGTCGGTTCATCTATAGATTGTGCAGGTTTTTTGAGTAGTCCGACGATGACTGCCAGCAGAATGAAGATTCCCAGCGCCAGAAATCCTTCTGAGGCATACGGACTGGTTTTGATACTCCATAAACTTCCAAATGCTGCCAGCGAAGCCGCTGTTCCCATCAACAGATTCCAGATCACTCGCTGCATTCCTTTGGGGCGGTTTTCGCCGAGCAGGCTTTTTGAATTCATCATAAACAGAAATGCGAAGTAAGCGATCGGCAGCAGCACAAACGCAAACATTGAAGTCGGTACCGCAAGCCACAGCTTCGCATCTCCTTTCCACAAAAACGGCCCCATCGCACCGGAGATCCCAGCCATCAAACATCCCATGCGATGATACATCCCGCCATGAGGCAGACCGAATATTTCACAAACAACAAAACCGTTAATCAACATCAAAATAATGATCGTTGAAACAGCCATTCCCAATACGCCAATCCCAAAAACATACTGCGACACCGTCGGCCCGGTGAGCTCTTTAAGAGAATTCGCCAGATTGAACGCATCCCGTTTGACGAGCATGGCAGCCATTCGTTTGTCTGCTTCAGGAATTGCCTGCTGAGCCGCTTTCAGCTTTGCTTCATCTTCTTCCAACTCGTTGAAATCATCTTTCAGTTCTGCTTTCAGGCGTTTGTTAATCAGTTTAGTGTAACCGCCAACCAGATTCTTGGCGGGAGGAATCAACTGACCGTTTCCATCCTTTTCACCCAGAAAACCGGTCGCAGGGGTCGCATGAAACTGTGTGGCAGAGGCAATCACAACACAACTGGTCGCGAGCATGAACGGAATGAAAAGCCCGATCGCCAAATCGATGATCGCCAGTTCGCGATAAGTTTTGTTCCACCCTTTTCGCAGCATTGAATACGGCAGCAGAAACGTCATGTTAATTCCAACCGCGGTCGCAGCAGCGGTAATCATTACCTTTTGTTGATCGGATACAATCATGTTCGACCAGAATTCTGAAAACGCTCCTGTTGCAGCAAGTGCTTCATTAAACTTCGGAGAAGGTTTTGACATCAAGCTGAAATCGGGGATAAAACCTCCCAGAATTTCCCCCCAGGCAAGTCCGTTGCCGCTAATTGACATTTTGATAACTACACCAAAAAAGCAAAGTACGACAATGCCGACCAGCACTTTCAGCAAGCCTTCAAAAATCTTGATCCCCCGACCACCTGCATCGTAAGACCAGATGATGATTGTCGCCAGAACCAACAGCACTGTGACAATAATCAGCTTGCTTGTTTGATCGCCGAGCGTTCCATCGACACCGAACATTGCAGGAAAAAGATTCTGTTGAATCGCTGCGGTCCCCAACGCAAATTGAGGCATACACCAAACCAGATTTGCCATCATTGTCGCAATCGCCCAACCCCAGCCCAACACCGGATTGATATGCTTGTTGATCGCATCGAAAGGGCGTTCACCGGTTGAAAGCGAAACGTATCCAATCGCACTGAGCATAATAATGCCCATAATCATTGCCAGTGGTTGCAGCCACATCAAACCGAAACCGGCCAACACTCCCAGATAAAGAGACCCCGAAAGCGAACCGCCTCCCAGTGTAATCGCCCCTTGCAGCCAACCGGGACCGGTCAGGCCGATATATCCCCCCAGACGAGAGAAAAACGGTTTGGTCTGCAATTCCTGAAGATAAGCTTCTTCGCCGGGAATTGTCGGCTGGGTATCGTTGTTGTCGTTCATCTATTAACCTGTCGATATTTTGGCGTAGGAAATTCGATTTGGTAAAGGACTCCAGACTATCTGCGCAGCAGGGGTAAGACAAGCAATCAGTACAAAGAATTTGCAGAAGCGAATTTTAGGAGAACTGCTTTTGAGAGGCAGAGAGTATCGTTTTTTCTTCAAATACTGTCTTTGACCGGTTATGATAAATTCTTATTCCTGCTATTTCGAGTGGGGCAATGTTGCCAAAAAGCCAACAATACCAGCACTCGAAAGTAACCAGGACCATCACGGGTCCAGTTCCTCCGACCGATAGTTAACAAGTTGCTACCAACAAACCTGAAATGAAAAAATCCCATGAGCAAGTTTTATTCAACAATGCGAACGTTCGCCATTTTTTGTCTGCTTGGCATCGCGTTTCAATTCACGATTGATCCTGCACACGCAGAATCGATTCTTGTTGAAGCCGAATCGTTTGAGGATCATGGCGGGTGGAAACTGGATACTCAGTTTATCGATATCATGGGATCGCCGTACTTATTGGCGCATGGGCTGGGCAATCCTGTTCAGGATGCTTCAACGACGATCAATATTTCCGAGCCGGGAACGTATCATGTTTTTGTTCGGACCAAAGACTGGGTCGCTCGCTGGAAAGCAAAAGGGCAGCCGGGGCGTTTTCAGGTGATGGTTGATGGCAAAGAACTCTCCGAAACATTCGGCACCACTTCTGCCCAGTGGTTTTGGCAGCCGGGAGGAACGGTAAAACTCGATGCCGGTCAGCACAAAATCACGCTGCACGATTTGACCGGCTTCGAAGGACGCTGCGATGCCATCTGGTTGACGAGTGATCCCAAGGCATCACCTCCCAACGAACAGCAGGTTCTTTCGGATTGGCGAAAAAAAGAACTTGGGTTGCCAGAAAAACCGATAGAAGCTGGTCCTTTTGATCTGGTTGTTGTCGGCGGTGGATATGCTGGCATGGGGGCGGCCATTTCTGCTGCCCGCATGGGGATTAAGGTGGCACTCATTCAGAATCGACCCGTTCTGGGAGGAAACGGCAGCTCGGAAGTCCGTGTCTGGGCGCAGGGGCTGATTCGTCGTGGTGAGTTTCCACACATCGGCGAAATTATCGCTGAACTTTCTGATCAGGCCAAAAAATCGCCCGGCACCTATGAAGAATTCGAAGATGAGAAAAAAGAGAAGATCCTTCGTGCAGAACCAAACCTGACGCTCTTTTTGAATCATCATGCTTTTCAGGTTGATAAAGAGGGGAATCGTATCGAAGCGGTTTACGCTTTTGATACACGCACTTCTGCAATACGGCGATTCGCTGCACCGTTATTCGTCGATTGCACCGGGCATGGCACGCTGGGTTATCTTGCCAAGGCTGATTTTGAAATCTTTGAGGGTTCCCGGATGGGGATGAGTAATATGTGGAGTTGGGAAGAAGCGGATGAACCGCAGGTCTTCCCGGATACCGGCTGGGCACTCGATTTAACAATGCAGGATTTTCCTTACCCGCGAGAATTCCACGGTCAATGGTTTTGGGAAAGCGGATTCAAAAAAGATTCGATCAATGACCTCGAAGCAATCCGGGACTGGAACTTCCGAGCCGTTTACGGGGCATGGAATGCGATGAAAAATAAAGATGGGGCGAGCAAACACAAAAATGGTCGCCTGAGCTGGATCGCCTACATCGGCGGGCCTCGTGAATCCCGTCGCTTAATGGGAGATGTCATTCTCTCGCAGGAAGATATCGTTGCGAAAAAGAAGTTTGTCGATGGCATGGTCCCGAGTACCTGGGCAATCGATTTGCATTATCCGAAACGACAATTCATGAAAAAGTATCCCGACAATCCTTTCATCAGTTATGCCGAATTCGGAGCCGGGGTTGATCGAAGATACGGATACCCGATTCCGTACCGCTGTTTCTATTCGCGTAATGTTCCCAACCTGTTCATGGCCGGCCGGGATATCAGCGTCACTCATGAAGCACTGGGGACAGTACGCGTGATGAAAACGTGCGGCATGATGGGAGAAATCGTAGGCAAAGCCGCCTCGCTCTGCGTTCAGTTCGGGTGCGATCCCAAAGATGTTTATCTTTCGTATCTGGATCGACTCAAAGAACTGGCTCGATTGCCTGGCGTAACTCGCAGAGATTCTGTTGATGGGGATTTCTACATCCGCAAAGGAGATACCGTGTTACCCCCTTATCAGCCTGAATATATTGCAGCCGACACGCTCAAGGGAATTGTCATCGATGACCTTCAAGCTGAACTGACCGGAAGCTGGACCAAAGGAGCCGGACTGAAACCTCTGATTGAAGATAACTATCAATACGGTCGTGGCGGGACTGCAAAATTTACGTTCGAAGTTCCAGAATCCGGAGAGTACGAACTCCGTTTCGCAACCGGAGCACACCCCAATCGAACGAGCTCACTGCCGATCACAATTTCTCACGCAGAGGGAGAAACAACAGTGAATATCAACCAGCAAAAACCGGGAGCAATTAAACCCTGTTTCGTCTCTTTAGGAACATACCCGTTTGAAGCCGGAAAAAAATACTCAGCACTGGCAAACGCAAAAAGCGTCAACGGCAACGCCCAGATCGACGCCCTGTGGATCGTGCAGCCGTAATTGAAAAAAGGCGAGCCGGGGGATGGCGTGCTTGCACCCATCAAATACGGTCTCCACTTTGTAAGCTCAATGTCGGTAAATCCATTGACGAATCGTAACGGGTTTCGACTCTTTCCTGTCATTGAACACAATCCGGCACACGAAGATGGGTGCAAGCACACCATCCTACAAAAACTTCACCCATGCTACGTCACTTGTACGATTTTATGGAGTATTTTAACATGGATAAGACCACACATTGTCGCTGTAAATCTGGTTGTCAGGGAAAACGCTGTAAGTGCTTAAAGAGCAATGAGCCTTGCGGAGACCAGTGTGGATGCAAAGGCTGTTGCAATCCACTCAATGGTGTTGACCTGAAAGGTCTCACCATATGCACAATTGGAAATATACTCAAATACAAATCTCTTACGAGTCAAGAGTTGGAGAAGAAACACCGACTCCCCTGTGAGTGCGAAGCGGTCGCCCTGAAACACCTGATTAAAGGTTACACATGCAAAGAGTGTGATGAGATTTACTGGTACTCATTTTGCTGGCGCGATGTTGTCCAGGATTCTTGCTCCTGGCACTGCGAAATTTGTGGCATGTGTAGAGATTGGCGAGAGTGGCATTGCGACAACTGCAACAAGTGCACTTATGGAGTCACTCAACCTTGCGAACATTGTGGCAACGCCGAGGGAATATTTTGCTTTGATGAGTGAGCCAAGTGTCCCGAATCTCTTTTGCCATCTGGGCTGAGGAAGTCAGCAAGCAGGGCCCGCTACCTGCGGACCCTGCTTGCGGTCATCGGATGGCTTTTTTCCATTGTTTTTCGAGGCGCTTTGGAGAAATTGTCTGGGCGGTTTTGAGTTGTTGGGCGAACAGGGAAACTCGGTATTCTTCTATCATCCAGCGGTAGGCGATGAATTCGGGATGAGTTGCGAGTTTTGATGTGCAGCCTTCAATCAGACGTCCCAGAAACGGTTCGAGTTCTTTCATTGCTCTGCGATCTTTTTCCAGCCCGGCATTGATCAGTTTTTCACATCGAACCTGCATCGCCTGCAAATAACGGGGAAAGTGTGTCAGGGAATCCCAGGGGGTATTGATTAAAAATCGGGGCGGGGTGAGTAACTCCAGTTGTTGCTCAAGGTCGTGCTTTGCGATTTTCCAGGATGGGACTTGCAACTGTTCGATCAGTTTTAAGATTTGACGATACCGGGGATGCAACGGTTTGATGACATTTGCAACTTCCTGCACTGCAAACGAAATTCGGTTCACGCCCTGTTTGACCATTTCCCGGAATTGCTGTTCGGTTCGTGGCGGCTGTGTATCAACAGGGAACGCTCTTCGGGCGATGAGTTCTGTTAGCTGACTGCGAATGTTATGGAAGCCGGGAAAAACGGTTGAGGCAAGTTCGAGCTGTTCGATATCCGGGAACCACTTCAACTGATGGTTGATTTTCGAGTCGGTTTCAAGTTGAAACAGGCGAAACAATCCCGTTTTCATTTGCTGTTTTGCGGTTTCCGGATTTTCGAGCAGGCGAAGTTGCACATTTTTTCCTGCATCAATCAGACAGGGGTATCCGGTGAGCACGTATTGCTCCATGCGAATTTCAACTTTATCCGGAAACGTATCAAACTCCCATTTTGTGAGGCCATCACGATACCATTTTGTTTTCTTTGCCAGCGTGTTTAAGCGAGGCCCGCTTTGTTGAATGCTTTCTGAGTTTCCAGCGTTACTGTCTGTTGTTCTGG
>WFOZ01000775.1 GCA_015487825.1 Planctomycetaceae bacterium | reverse complement strand
GTTTCACGGGGATCATCCAACAGTTGCGGCGTTGTTGTCTGCCCGGGTGGTGGGTACGGCGGCCATGCGATGACACATGAAGGGCATGCGATTGCGAGCTGGTTTAATTCTTTTGGAGTGACTGCGTTTGTTCTGAAATACCGCTTGGGGAAACGGTACCCACATCCCGCACCGATGCACGATGTCCAGCGGGCGATCAGATATGTTCGTGCTCATTCTAAAGATTATGGTATCGAAGAAAATCGAATCGGCGTGATCGGTTTTTCTGCAGGAGGGCATCTTGCTTCAACAGCTGCAACACATTTTGATGCCGGGGATCCACAGGCTGAAGATCATGTGAATCAAAAAAGCTGTAAACCCGATTTTGTCATTCTCTGTTACCCCGTCATTACATTCACAAAAGCTTGCATGCACAAAGGCTCTCGCAATAATCTGCTGGGCAGCAAGCCCGCCCCGGCTTTGGTAGAATCTCTTTCTAACGAGCTACAGGTGACGCCTCAAACCTCGCCGACATTTCTGTTTCATACTCTGGAAGATCAGGCCGTTCCCGTGATGAACAGTATCCTGTTTTATGAAGCGATGATTAAACATGGCGTTAAGGGAGAACTGCATCTGTTCCAGACAGGTCGCCACGGCGTCGGCCTCGCCAAAAATATCCCCGGTACTTCGGCCTGGACAGGATTGGTCGAAAACTGGATGAACGCGAACGGCTGGACAAAAAAATAAGAGAGCCGCAGCAGTCGCTATTTCTCTTTAACAATTGCAATATGATCTTTACGGACTTCGTATTGCAATGCAGCAGGTTTTATCAGTTCGCTCAACAGTTGCTTGAATGAAACGTTTCGCTTCGAAAAACTGACCTTCTTTTTTCGAATTGGATCCTCAGCGGGAATTTGCGTTTTATCGAAATCGATGCGAATTCCAACCATCGCTTCCAGTTCAACGAGTACTGTTTCCAGTGAAGCTGGTTGTTTCAGTTCAAATTGCAGCACTTTTCGTGAGAGTGCTTTTTCAAAATCGATTTCAGGAATCGATTCAACAGGAGCAGGCCCAGGGAGTGCTTCGGGATTGTTCGAATCTTTTTTTTCTTCAGGAGCAGCAGGCTGCGGCTTGTCTTCTTTCGATTTCATCTGTTCTGGTTTATCGTCTTCAGGATTTGTCGCAATAACAATACTTTTTGTTCCCGGTTCTCCCGGCACCGAGGCATCCAACGGTAACGCATCGGCCATGGCAGCCATTCTGCGAATGATTGTTGGTTCTGTTTTCTTATTGACAAAGCGAACACTTCCATCAGCCATCAGCACATACATGCCCTGTTTCTGTCCGCTGCCAAAGCCGTCAGGTCCGTTAACATACGGTTCGAGAACAATCGGTCTGAAAGAAGCCATGCCGTCTGCCCAGGAGGAAAGTTTTCCGGTAATTCCCGCAGCGAGCATTGTATTGCTCAGTCCATCGGTTACATCTTCAACTTTGGTCAACCTGTTCACTCCGAAGATACCTGCACGAGGGTCGCTTACCGGCAACTGCGGTGCATCGTGCCCAACTCCGGCGATGCCTACAATGTGCGAAGCAGGGTAACGGTCAGGGCTGGCTTGCAGGCGAATCGCGGGATTCAACAATTCCTTGCGACGTCTGCGCACAAAACGATCATTCAACGGATCTCGCCAGGAAAGATTCCACTGAGGCAACAAAGAACGGTCTTCAATTAGAGCAGCATCCAGCCCTGCGAGCCAACTGAATCGATCTTTGCTGGAATCTGCTTCCCCTTCAGGCATCCATAAAGCAGGAGGGAAGTGAGCGTTTTGATGCTGGTAAGCATCCACCTGCTGACCAAGTAATTTGAGATTCTTTGCGAATGGAGATTCCTCATTGGAATCATCTTTTTTGTCCGACGATTCTTCGGTGTTTACCTGCGGAGAAGATCGCTGCGGTCCTTTCTGCGATTTATGATCGTCTTCTGAAGATTTAGTGACATGAGAATCTGTTGTCTCAGGCGAATCATTTTCTGAAGACATTCCCCACCACAATCCAGACAGCAGCAAACCCAAAAGTACTAATCCTCCAACATACACAGGCATGTTGTGAGACTTTTTCTGTTCCCAGAGGGGCAGGTCTTCCAGAGGGGAATTCTTATCCTCCGCACCAAGTTTACCGGCAGACAGTTTTCCGGATGAGGAAAGCCTGATCTGTATCGGCTCGCTGCACTCCGGGCAGAGAATCTGCGCAGAGTCTTTGCCTCTCTGGTTAATGCGAAGTTTTGCCTGACACTGCGGGCAAAGAAATTCGCCTGTAAGAACCGCCATGTTCTTCTCTATTTCTTTTTATTAAACTGATAGATTTCCATCTTGCGGGATTCTGCGACGGGTTTGGTCAGCACGATAATCTTATTCTGTTTTTCTGAGACATGAATAACCAGCGGAATATCTTCGTCTTCGTATTTTTTAATGATCCCGTAAATCGCTTCGCGCACGGGGGTTTGATCTGCCTTGAATGTTTGAGGCATGTTCTTGGTAAATCCGGCCAGTTTGAGAGCATCGCCATCAACCTCGATATTAATTTTCGCTTCCTCTGCGATGTAGGCGAACGCTTCCTGCAGTGGTGTTCTTCGGAAATCAACATCAATTTTTCTTTCCATCCTCTGTTTCATCGGCAGCGAAGCGATATCAGGCTCATTCGACTTCGGAATTTTTGCGACCACTTTCGGACTGAAGTCGGTTCGAGTTGACTCATCCCATGAAAGTAACGTCCCCAAAGCCAGGTTCGGCCCGGCTTTGAGAGGGAGTAATGTTCCCATTCGTACAAAACGACCATCCACCACAATAGCCGTGGTC
>WFOZ01000774.1 GCA_015487825.1 Planctomycetaceae bacterium | reverse complement strand
GAATAGAAATGGTGTTCAAAAGGGAGCGGATTGCCCCGGTAATCAGCGGGATCAGACTAGACAAAATGAATTTAACACCCGCATTCTGATTAAACCAGTCGCTTCGGGCAAAAGAGTGTTTGATTATCTGGACGATACCTTAATATAGTCAAGTATCGATTTCTCTTTTTCTTAAGTATGCAGTAGGGTGCGTTGTGACGCACCTTTTATACGCATGCGTCATTTGGTGCGTTACAACGCACCCTACGATTCTTTTTCTTAAGAGCCATCAATCCTATCAAAAAAGGTTTCCTTGTGACTGCGGACCAATCTTCCCAAAAGCTGTGCCAGGGCGTTGGCTCCTGGATTGTCAGCACTGCTCACGCATTTCGTAAAGCGATGGAGTGCGAACTGTCGCAGGAAGGAATCACGTTTCGCCAGTGGGAAGTTCTGGTCTGGTTGAATTCGGATGGCGAACAGCCTCAGAACGAACTCGCAGAAAAAATGGGCCTCGAAACCCAAACGCTCGGCGGTATCCTTTCTCGCATGGAACGCGACGGCTGGTTAACACGCCAAAGTTGCTCGGAAGATCGCAGAAGAAAACTGATTCGCGCCACCGCGAAGGCAGAGATAATCCTAGAAGATATGCACGCCTGCTGCGACCGCGTTCGCGAGCAAGCGATTCAAGGACTAACCGAAGCAGATTTGAATCAGTTAAATTTAACCTGCGAACAAATCCGAAAAAACCTCGACCACGAATGCCCCGAAACCGGCGTGAAGCATACCGAGCCGATCAGCACCATCATCAACGAAAACTCCTGCCCCGGTTCGGTTACCTAAAGCGGATTCCCCTTCATCTTCGAATCATCGGCAGACCCCGCTAATCCATTTTGCGATGCGCGTCAGCATTTCATCTGCTTGTGGAAAGGTATGCAACTGCCGTAAAAATCCGTGGATGAAACCGGGAACATCGTGATGCTCCACCTTCACCCCCGATTCTTGCAGTTTTTTTGCGTAGGCAATTCCTTCATCTCTTAAGGGATCGTATTGGCAGGTAATGAGAAATGTTTCCGGCAACCCGATGTGCGACGTAGCCCGTAATGGCGAAAGATTGGGATCGAACCATTTCGATTCATCAGGGCAGTATTGCTTCCAGAACCATTTCATCATCGCTGTTGTCAGAAAATATCCCTCACTACATTTGATGTACGATTCTCTTGTGAAATCAGCATCCGTAATGGGATAAATCAGAACCTGCCCTTTTAACGGATGAGGCTGTTGGCTATTCAGTTCCAAAGCAACCACAGCAGACAGGTTTCCACCGGCACTGTCTCCCATAATAAAAACGCGACTCGGGTCGGCCTGCCAGCTTTGGTTGGAATCTGATTTTGATGACAATGTCTCCTGCAGCAACCAGTTCACACTATCGATGCAGTCCTCAACCGCTGCCGGGTAGGGATGTTCGGGAGCGAGACGATATTCGAGACTGATCACTGCACACTCACTTCGTGCTGCCAGCGCACAGCAAAGTTGATCATAAGTATCAAGCTCTCCCATCACCCAGCCGCCGCCGTGCATGTAGATAATGACAGGAAGTTTGTGAAAATTATTATCTTCAGTAGACGCTTCAGGAACATACAGCCGGGCGTTGATCGATCCTGATCGAGTCGGAATTGAAAGAGGTCGAATTTCCCGAACAGGTTCAATGCTTCCCATCACCGGCACTTTGCGGGCGCGAACTTCTGCTGCGGTTAACTGCTCGATGGGGGGAAGCTCCAACTCGGCTATCGCATCCAAAAACTGTTTCACACGCGGATCAAGTGGCATAATTTTCTTTCATCATTCTTCAGGTCGCTCGGTTTCCAATGCAGATTATAAGCAGGAAATTTATTATCATAGTTGAATCCATATTATCAACAAGTGGGCGTGCTAACGGGGTAATCCCCATTGCCGTTGTTCCACATGAGCCTGTTTTTACAGCGAGGGAAAGATGAAAATCAAACCGTTTTTAATTTTATCTGTAACACTTTGTTGTTACCTGGGGCAAAATGTTAATTCTCTGTTTGCCAAGGCAGAACGAACATCCCGTCCGAATATCATTTTTATTTTCTGTGATAATCTCGGTTATGGCGATATCGAACCGTTCGGTTCAACGCTGCACCGCACGCCTCATTTGAATCAGTTGGCAAAAGAGGGGCGTAAATTTACGCACTGTTATTCCGCCAGCGGAGTTTGCACACCTTCCCGAGCTGCTTTAATGACAGGCTGTTATCCGAAACGAATCAGCATGACAATGACCGATGGCTGGGTCTTGCGCCCCGTTTCTCAATTTGGTCTCAATCCGAAAGAAGTGACGATTGCAGAACTGTTAAAACAAGCCGGGTATGCGACTTCGATTTTCGGGAAATGGCATCTGGGGGATCAGCCGGAATTTCTGCCCAATGCGCAGGGGTTCGATTACTTCATGGGCATCCCCTACAGCGACGACATGACTCCGCGAGCCGGGCAGAACTGGCCGCCACTGCCGCTCATGGAAAATGATCGCGTGATCGAAGCACCGTGTGATCGCGACATGCTGGCTCAGCGGTTAACCAAGGCGGCGTGCGAGTGGATTGTCGAAAAGAAAGAGGAACCGTTTTTTCTTTACTTCCCGCAGTGCATGCCCGGCAGCACCCGCGCTCCATTTGCCAGTGAAGCGTTCCGTGGTAAATCGAAGAATGGCCCGTGGGGAGATTCCATCGAAGAACTCGACTGGTCACTCGGCGAGATGGTTCGAACCTTAAAGGAAAACGGATTGACAGAAAAAACACTCATCGTCTGGACTTCAGATAACGGCGCCCCACGCAGAAATCCCATTCAGGGGACTAACAAACCGCTCGCCGGTTGGGGTTACACAACTTCCGAAGGAGGAATGCGCGTCCCCTGTATTATGAGTTGGCCCGGTCAAATTGAAGCCAATTCGGAATGTGCAGAACTTTGCACAATGATGGATTTTCTCCCCACCTTTGCTGCGATGACAAAAACACCAGTCCCGAAAGAACGGATCATCGATGGGAAAGATATCGAATCGTTAATATTTGAAGGATGCGATAAAAGTCCTTACGAAGCTTTTTACTATTATCAGAAATACCAACTCCAGGCGGTTCGTTCCGGCCCGTGGAAATTGAATCTGGATATCGTTCTGCCGCCACAAGGCAAGAACGGCAAAAGACGTCCTCGTCCTGCAAGTCTATATAACCTTGTCGATGACCCAACCGAACTGAAAAACGTGATCGCAGAACACCCGGAAATAGTCGCTCGCCTGAATAAACTGGCGAACAAAGCCCGAAAAACAATGGGCGACCTTGACCAAAAAGGAACCGAAGTCCGCCCCCACGGCGTTCACAAAAACCCGAAACCAATTTTGAAACGTTGAGCGGGATGAGCCGTTACTAAAAGGAGTATCCGGTTAATTCAAGTTTCATTTTGAACCTCGCGCTGTCCACCGGGTAGCCCAGGGCAATTGCATGAATATTTGAGTTTGGCTTGGGATTTGCGTTTCGAAATATTGTTACGAGGTCAGGGACTACCTCGGGTTATTTCGTTTCCCGATTTGGAGTCCCATTGTCATGATTACAAAAACGCCTGCCATTTTTACATTCTTTGAAGAGGTCACCGATCCCCGTCAAACAGCCAAGGTGGAGCACTCGCTCATCGAAATGATTACGATCGCGATGTGTGCTTCAATCTGCGGTGTCAACGACTGGCAAAATGTGGAACGTTTCGCCTGCATGAAGCAAGACTGGTTTCGCAAGTTTCTTAAACTGGAACATGGTATTCCCTCTCACGATACATTCACTCGTGTTTTCGCCAGGCTCGACACCGAAGAAATGTATGAATGCCTTCAACAATGGATTTCCTCACTTCAGCTGACCCTGCAAGACCAGGGAGTGCATATTGATGGCAAAGTGATTCGACGAAGTTTCGACAATAGCAATAACACTTCTGCCTTGCAGGTTGTCAGTGCATGGGCCAGCGAACAATCTTTATGCCTGGGACAAATCGCAGTGGAAGAAGACTCCAATGAAATCACGGCGGTCCCGAAACTGCTTGATTTACTGGAACTGACTGGAGCTGTGGTCACGCTCGATGCGATGCACTGCCAAACAAAAACGGCTAAAAAGATTCGGGAGAAAGGAGCCGATTATATTTTGCCCGTGAAGAATAACCAACTTTCGCTAAAGCACAGAATTGAAGATATCTTTGAAGCCTACGGTGAAGATGATTATCGCGATAAAAAAGTTCGCATCTGCCAGACAAATGAAACGAATCGTGGGCGTCAAGAATTTCGCAGGTACACGGTCGCACCCGCTCCGAAAGATATACGCCAACGTGGCTGGACTTATGCCAGGAGCGTTGGCATGGTCTATCGTGTTTGCGAATGTGACGGCAAAACATCAGAAGAACTGATTTATTTTGTCAGCAGTTTACCACCCAAAGTGCGAACGTTGGCGAAACAATTACGTTCTCATTGGACCGTCGAGAACCAGTTGCACTGGTCATTGGATGTAACTTTTGCAGAGGATGACAGCCGAATTCGTAAAGGAAATGGTCAGGAAATTGCCAGCCTTTTTCGGCGAATTTCGTTGTCGATGCTCAAGCGAAACAAATCCATCAAAGCCAGCCTGCGTGGCAAAAGATTCATGGCCGGCTGGAATTCCGACCTATTGGAAGACATTCTCGCAGGAAAATAAGTCTTTCTTCATGCAATTGCCCTG
>WFOZ01000773.1 GCA_015487825.1 Planctomycetaceae bacterium | reverse complement strand
GTCGAAGCACTTCGATTATTGCATCAGCACGTTAAGCAGTTTACCGCGAGAGATGCCGTACGCGATTTTTCGGGAGGTGGGCAGGAAGTCTTGCTGGGACGCGGGGAAGTTGTCTGGGATGAAACGCTGGCCACGCTGGCTGAAATGTCATACAAAGGTTGGATTGTGGTGCAACGTAACCACAGCGATCATCCACGGGAGGAAATTGAACAGGGGTTGAAGTATCTGCAAAATGTAACCGGAGAATTAGGCTGGGGATGAGAGACGACTACATGGAACGGCAATCTCTTCAACCGTTGACGGTTTCTCAACTGACGCAGCAGGTCCGCGAACTGGTGGAATCTAATTTCGATCAGGTCGCCTGCCTGGGGGAAGTTTCGAATCTTGTTCGTGCACGCTCCGGTCATGTTTATTTCACCCTGAAAGATGAAAACGCACAGATTTCTGCAGTGATGTGGAAAGCGCGCGCCCAGCGTTTGAAATTTGAACTTCAGGATGGTCTGGAAGTGATTCTTGTCGGACCGATTCAAATTTATCCGCCACGCGGCAGTTATCAGCTGAGTGTCGAACAGGCTTTTCCGCAGGGACTTGGTCCGCTGGAACTTGCATTTCGTCAATTACAGGAAAAATTGTCTGCAGAAGGTTTGTTCGATTCTGCCCGCAAACGTCCGCTTCCCCGAGTTCCTCAGAAGATTGCATTAGTAACCAGTTCAACAGGAGCAGCCGTTCGTGATATGTTGCAGGTCTTAACAAGTCGTTGGCCGTTAACGCATCTTGTGATCGTTCCTGTTCCTGTTCAGGGTCCGACTGCTGCTCCAGCTATTGCGGAAGGTTTGCAACAAGCCGCCAGGCTCCCGGATGTTGAGTTGATTATCACCGGACGCGGAGGCGGTTCGCTGGAAGACCTTTGGCCTTTCAATGAAGAAGTGGTTGCACGAGCCATCGCAGCTTCCCCCATTCCTGTTATCAGTGCAGTCGGACACGAAATTGATGTCAGTATTGCAGATTTAGTTGCAGATCGCAGAGCGCTCACGCCAACAGAAGCTGCTCAGATTGCGGTGCCGGATATCAGGGAAGTCAAATCAGAATTGCTCGATGCTCAGTCTCGCCTGCAAGGCAGCTTGCGGTTTTTTTCCCAACAAGCCAGAAATTATCTCGATGCAATTGCTAATCGCAGAGTCTTTCAACGCCCTGTTGAACTATTGAACAAACCGCGAAGGCTGGTTGATGAACAGGAACAGCGTCTCACCAGGAACATTCAATCACGCTGTGATCGATCACGAGAACAACTACGTACCGTTGCTGCCCAGCTTGATGCCCTCAGCCCGTTAAAAGTTTTGGCTCGTGGATACTCAATCACTACCGATGCAGAAACAGGTGCCTTGATTCGCTCGGCAAATAATTGTAAACCGGGACAAACTCTGCGAACACAACTAAATAACGGGGAACTACTCAGTTCAGTCACAGAAATCGTGACTCCAGAAAAGTAGGTTAGACTTTTAACCTGGCCAGCATGAATAGTAAAGAAGAAACCAGATGGCAAAAAAGAAGAAAATCGAACAACAGCAATCACTCAATTTTGAAGAATCTCTTGGGCAGTTGCAGGAGATTGTTTCTCAGTTAGAGGAGGGTTCGCTCGGGCTTGAAGAAGCACTTCAGCGATACGAGCAGGGAACAGGCTTGTTAAAACAGTGTTATTGTGTCCTCGAAAGTGCAGAGCAGAAAATCGAGCAACTGACCGGATTTAACCAGCAGGGCGAACCGGAATGCGAACCTTTCGATGCAACTGCCACTCATAATCAACAGGAGCAGAAAGCCGGCAGGCGTAAACAGGGGACGCGAAAGAAAAAATCAGATGTAGATGATGATCTCACTGATGAGAACGCTTCTTCCGAACGAAATTTATTTTGAAAACATGATGAATAACGATCAACACATAGCGTCTCTTTTTCGTCCCGATGTGCAGCGATTAACCGGTTACATTCCGGGAGAACAGCCGCAGGAGTCCGGCTGGACGAAACTCAATACAAACGAAAATCCGTATCCTCCCTCGCCAGGTGTTGTCGAGGCGATTCTGAAAGCTGCGACATCGCCGCTCAATAAATATCCCGATCCGCTGGTCAAGCATTTTCGAGAACTCGCCAGCGATCTATTCCAGGTAGATCCCGACTGGATCTTGCCAGGTAATGGAAGCGATGAAATTCTGACGATATTGCTGCGTAGTTTTGTCGATGCGGGAGAATCAATCGCGTTTCCGTATCCGAGCTACATTCTGTATGGCACCCTTGCCGAAATTCAAGGGGCAAAATATGAGCATTTGCCCTTGAATGATGACTGGTCGTTTGCAGCAGAGGCCAGCCGGGTCGCTCAAAGAAGCAAAATGGTTTTTGTCCCCAACCCAAATTCCCCTTCGGGAAATTGCTGGTCGGATGAAGAATTGCATTCCCTCATACCCAGGCAGGGGATTTTTGTTCTTGATGAAGCCTATGGCGATTTTCGCGAGCAACCGCATTGTGGCGAGTTCCTGAACTCTGAATTTGGAAAGCAAACCGTCATCACGCGAACGCTGAGCAAATCGTATTCGCTGGCTGGGATCCGGTTCGGGTTTGCAATTGCTCATCCGGATATCATTGCAGGTATGCGAAAAGTGAAGGACAGTTACAACTGTAATACACTTTCCATTGCAGCGGCCTGTGCAGCGATCTCCGATCAACAATGGATGCTGGAAAATAAAGAGGCAATCTGCAAAACGCGAATCCGTCTCGCAGAATCTCTTACCCATTTCGGTTTCGAGGTTATGCCCAGCCAGGCTAATTTCCTCTGGTGTACCCATCAGGGAAAATCTCACAGTCAGCTGTATGAACAACTAAAGGATCGAAAAATTCTGGTCCGATACATGAAGTTCGAGCAAGCCGGACCGCAGCTGAATGAGACGGTTGATGGTTTGCGAATCACCATCGGTACCGACGAGCAGATCGATACTTTGCTTACCGCGATCCAGGAAATTGTGTAGATAGAAACTGATATGATGCCGGATGAGACTCGCGTTCACAGAATTCGTCTGGCCGGTCCATGGGATGTAATAACTGCTGCAGAAAGTAAACGGATAAAGATGCCGTCTGGTTGGCGGAATATATTGGGCACATATTGTGGATCTGCCATTTTCAAACGCTCATTCAATTCACCTGTCGGTTTGAAAAATCAACGTCTTTTTATCGTGATTCCGTTCACGCATGGTTGTGGCAGTGTCCGGCTAAATAGCCAGTTCATTGGCGAATTCGACGAAACAGGTTCCGGTACACCAGGCGATTCAACGATTGAGAAAAAGTATGAAATTACTCATCATATTGGCTCGTATAATCAGCTTGAAATTGAATTGACCTGCCAGCCGGATTTATATCCTGAATGTGGGCTTGATTCTGCGGTGCTGCTTGAAATCGTTGAGGATCAGCGATGCTGAGTAGCTGGACAGCGCCAGGTTCAACTCGTTCCCAAGCTCCTGCTTGGGAACGCACGGCTGGGAAGGTCCTCCTTCCCAGCTGTTTTCTTCGTTTTAGATGATTTGTGACTCTACCGGATTCTATGTGCCAGTAATTTCAATACTTTTTGTAACTATTCAGCAATGTTTGGTTATTGCAGAAATTAAGGATGTTTGTAGGGTCCGCTATTGCGGACCACCGCAGGAATAGGAGGCTCCACCTCCCATCGTGGTCCGCAATAGCGGACCCTACGCC
>WFOZ01000772.1 GCA_015487825.1 Planctomycetaceae bacterium | reverse complement strand
GTATGGTATACTTCCCATTGGAGTGGTCACATGAAAACAACGAGTCGGTTGAGAAATTGCTTGACTGGTATATATCTTTTTGGAGAGCTTGACGCAAGCTCGAACGATGGTGACAGATATCGCTGGCAGTGAAAAACGTGCTGCAGGGAAGCTGCCCGATCTGATATTTTTGAGCCGAAATCTCAAATGGATTCAATAATTTTCGGAATTAAGCGGGAAAGCCGCTCTCCACCTTTTGCCGCGACTTCAAGAATTTTTGAGAGTTCAACCGGCTCCAAAGCATCAGGCAGGCACATGTCTGTGACCACAGAAAATCCGAGAACGCGCATCCCGGCGTGCTGAGCGACAATCACTTCAGGAACCGTTGACATTCCAACAACATCTGCCCCGAAGTTTTTGAGCATTCGATATTCTGCGCGAGTTTCCAGATTCGGACCGGAAACGGCAACAAAAACTCCTGTTTGCGCAGGAATTTCCAGCGATAGTGCAGAAGATTTTGCGAGCTCTATCAGAGCCGCGTCGTAGGGGGCAGACATATCTGGAAAACGAGGCCCCAGATTATCATCGTTAATGCCCCGTAATGGATTTTCGGGCAACAGATTGATGTGATCTTCAATAATCATCAAATCTGCCAGACAGTACTGTGTGTTCATACCGCCGGCTGCGTTGGTAACGATGAGAATTTCGCAGCCGAGTTCTTTCATCACACGAACGGGAAAGGTAACCTCCTGCAGAGAGTAACCTTCGTAATAATGGAAACGTCCTTCCATAGCCAGGATATTCTGACCGGAGAGCTTACCGCAAACCAACTGACCGGTGTGCGATTCCACGGTTGATTGCGGGAAGTGAGGAATCTGCTCGTAAGGAAGCACCGCCTGCTGATCAATCTGCTCGGATAACCCCGAAAGCCCCGTTCCAAGTATCAGGCCAATTTTAGGACGCTCAGAGTACTTTTCAGAAATCGCCTGAGAAGCGGATTTAATTTTCCCTGCCAGTTCACGCATAAGGATATTTTTTCAGAGGAGGCTCGTTGATGTAAAACGCATCCCGCACAAATTATAAGAGGTCGTCATCGTCCAGGAAATCGTCATCATCTTCGAGGTCATCATCAAGATCGTCTTCGAATTCTTCGTCGAGATCTTCATCCAGGTCATCTTCAAAGTCGTCGTCATCCTCGAAATCATCATCGTCGTCATCGTCGTCGAATTCATCATCGAATTCGTCATCGAAATCGTCGTCATCATCAATCATGGAAAAGAAGTCGTAACTGCTATATGAATCATCGGAATTGAAATCAATTTCATCAAACCCCGATCCGCTGGTCGTAATGACTTCTGTCATATTTAAATCCCTCTTCATCGCGACACAAAAACTGACAACATTCCACGATAGAAACCAATCTCCATCGCCCAGAACAAAAAATAGATGAGAGGATCGGATAAGGCAAGTAAAACACATTGCCAAATTCCGAAAAATTATTTCTCACCAGCTTCTTAAAATGAACTCTACAAACCAATTTGAATTTTCAAACATGATCGCACAATGATCCTGATGAAAATGGAACAGGCCGAATGTTGGTTTTATGTTGTCCAGAGCGATTACTGTCAAGCGAAATTTGTCAAGAAAATTCAATTTTAAATAGTTCCGGAATAATCCTAAACTGGAATCAAGCGGAAAACCTGCTGATTTTATCCGGTTACGTCTTCACCTGGTTCCTCAATGCTTGTTAACATCGCTGTATTACTAACGGTAAAAGTTTGCGAACGGCTCGCAAATTTCAGAAAAATATCAGTTTGGTTACGGCTATCAGAATGAACCAGCCGTGCTGGGTAGCTGTCTGTACTACTAACGGTTAATTTCTTTGTGGCCTTCACAATTTTTTATATTTCATTTTGGTCAGAGCGGTTAAAACAGGCCGAGTATACCGGGAATGAACTATATACGATCCAGAGTCTAACGTGTCGCACCCTTCGGATAACGAGTTACCCAATTTTGGGGTCCTGATTGATGAAACCCGGTTTTGGGTTGTTCATCGGCGGAAATATTACGGCCCATTTGACTACCAGTGGAGTATCGATTTGAATGGTATCGAATTTCTGTATCAACATCAGAAATATGGTGAGTGCTGCAGCAATGAAGAATTTTTCGCTGATTTAAAGCCATTTAAGCTGCCAAGCAGGGTTTCGCAAGTCGCTACTATTGTTACAGGAACGGTTGTCTCCTGCATTTTTCACTGCATTGCCTCTCATGAGAGAGTCCGGCAAATTACCAGAAACCTTAAAAATATGGGGCTGGAACGCTACACAATTGACCTGAAATAGTCTTGACCAGTTTTTTGAGGGAAACCTTTATCAATCCCCATTAAATGCAGACATTCCCGCCCGTACAGTGCAATATCAAATCGCCATTGAACAAGCAATTACAGGGGAAATGGCACATTGGAGCCACGGCAGTAATTGCCCGCTATATGCTGGTTTTCAGAGTTGGGCCCCCTGCTTGTCAACGGGCACCTGTTTAATTTCACGCTTTTTCTTACGATTCATTATTCCGGTCCGTTTGGGGTAGGAATTGCAATCCATACAATATAGCTTATACTAAACCCTTTATATCCTCTTTAGCCGCTATTTTCAAAAAATACGATATATCAGGAATTACAGATAGAGCTTTACCACAGATTTGATCAGTCAGAAATCCCTGCCCTCAATCTTTTGAATTGACGTTAGATTTTTTCGTAGTTTCCCACCTAAGAAATACAAAAAAGTGTTACATACCGTTTGCTGCTTGCAGCACTACCTGCCGTCCCTCCTTTTTTCTTCAAACTAAACAGAACCTGGATACTTCCAAATCTCGTAACAGAGGCCCCGGTAATAGTTTATTGCAGACTTTCAGAAATCGGTATTTGTTAGACAATCGGAGATGAATCGATGCGGTTATTGATAGCGGCGGCGGTAATGATGATAGCTTGTTCTGGTTTTGCAGCAGGGCAGATCCCTGTTGTTGAGCAATCGCCATCGGCTGATTTCTCATGGCCCGAGGGAATTGTTTTTGTAGGGGATGATTGCAGTCTTTACCGGCCGTACAGCAAAACGAACAGTTCTGTAGACAGTTTGAGTGTCACAATTTTCAACCCGAGAAAATCACGTGCTTTCCCTGAGCACGATTTGCCTTCACCGGTGAAAGTCGGCCGCAAACTTTACGCGATCACGCCGGCTCGTCCGGGAGAATCGCCGCGTATTCTCTTTGATGCGGGTAAGGGAGGGATTGGTTCGCCGAGTGTCTGTTTCGATGGGAAATCGATCCTCTTCGCAATGGCTCGCGAAAAGGATCCTTTCTTTCACATCTATCGGATACCGGCTTCAGGAGGGGAGCCTGTGCAATTGACTTCCGGGCCATTTCACGATATCGATCCTGCAGAACTGCCCGATGGTCGGATCGTTTTTACATCGACTCGCATTGGCACCTTCGAAGAATATCACAGCCCGCCAGCTCGTTCCCTGTTTGTGATGGACGCCGGGGGGAAAGATTTGCATCCTCTGACACACACAATCATTTTCGATAACGAACCTGAGGTGCTGGCTGATGGAAGGATTCTTTTTATTCGCTCCGATAATTTCTTTGATCGAGGCAAAGTCGAGACGATTTTGCATGCCATTCACCCCGACGGAACAGAGGGGCATACCGAATTCAGTTTAGAAACAGGTTCGGAGTACGGTAATCGATTGCGGACATTTTATTGCGGCAGTCCCGCACCGATGCCCGATGGTCGTGTTGCTTTTCTCTCCAAAACGGGCATCACAGTGGGGCGATTGGGAGGAAGCGAAAAAGAGTTGCAGCACTTTGCGTTTGAAGCTGGCGATGTTGCAGCTTTGCCTGATGGTCGGCTGCTTTGCACGACGGCTCGTCATGTGCCAATAGAAGTGCCTGCTGCGGGTGGGAAGAAGAAGACCGTCCAGGATTTTCATTATGAGAAGGTCGGCATTCTCGATATAAAAAATGAACCAGCCACCTTCACCGTTCTGTATACTTCAACTGGTCGTCCGTTGCATTCTCCGGTCTTTCTGGGAGCCAGGCCGCGTCCCCCGATTTTGCGAAACAAAGTGGCTCAAGCATCGAACAACGATGTGAACGCGACCGGGTTTCTCTTTTGTCAGAATGCACGGCTGACAAAAAACAAAACAGCCGGTTGGTCGCATGTGCGAGCTGTTCGAGTGCTGGCAGCGAAAGGGCTGACTGTTCGGTCTTCTCATTCCTACATTGTTCATGCCGGCAGTGAAGTAACAGAACTGGGCACGGTTCCGCTCGCACCGGATGGTTCTTTTCATATTGAAGTCCCTGCCAATACGCCACTCGCTTTGCAGGTGGTGGATGCGGAAGGACGCTCGGAACTGAATGAAATGTCGTGGCTTTACGTCCGGCCCGGCGAACAGCGAGGTTGTGTCGGCTGTCATCAGGAACGTCAGAGAGTTCCTCGTGATGCGAAAGTTGCAATGGCGTTGGAAACACCTGCACTCAAATTGCTGGGACAAGGCAATCCGCACAAATTCCGAGGCAACAACGCCGCAGTGACCGGCTTGATGGAACTTCAGTTTGACCGGTTTCGTGAAGTGGCAGGGATCAATCGTCACAGCGAGGCAGTCGATCCTTTGATCGGTAATGATGTCGATCCACTGATCGATGGTGATCAGGAAGTGGCCGCTTTGATTCAGGAACTTCGCAGTGGTGATGCCGGGCAGAAAACTTCTGCGGCCCAGCGGCTGGCAATTTTCCGCGACCCGGCAGCAGCGACTGCGTTAGCAGAATGTCTGGATGATGAATCTCGTGAAGTGCAGGTTGCTTCAGCGATGGCGTTGGCAACTTGTGGCACACGGGAATCGATCGAACCACTTCTTGAGGCACTGACAGATCCCGAGCCTTTGGTCGCCCAGGCCGCAGCCGTTGCGATTGAAAATTTGACGGGGCATACAGAACCATTCAATCCGTTTGCAGCGTATCTCGACAGAGAAAAACAAACGGTTCGATGGAAGCAGTGGTTTGAGAACACATCCTGGGAAAAGATTGAAGCCGAGTTAGTCGAGCGATTGAAAAGCCCGGATCGTGATGTTGTTCGCCGTGCAGCGGTGGCGTTGGGACACACAGGCGGTGATGCGGCTCGCGCAGCGCTGCGGCAGTATGTGGTAACAAACCGGGATATCAACCCTTTGCCTGCATGGATAAAAAGTGGTCATCGGGGAGATCGTGCCCGGTTCAATTCGCTTTCTCCGGTCAATCCGCGAACGCTGCAAGCTGCGACCAGATCGCTTGGTTACTTGCATGATCTGAAATCGATTCCCATGCTGGCAGAAACGATCACCCGCAACAGTGATCCGGAAACCGCGAACCTCTTTCTTGCAGAGGCGGCTGCGGAGGCACTCGGGCGAATGAAAACGGCAGAGGCTGACGC
>WFOZ01000771.1 GCA_015487825.1 Planctomycetaceae bacterium | reverse complement strand
AACATTGTCAGGGCTTCCGCCAATTCCTCCTGCGGGGCCTTGAGAACATGAAGGGGGAATGGAAACTCGTTTGTCTCACTCACAACCTGTTGAAGTTGTTTAGGAGCGGTGCGTTTGCAACAAACTGAACGAGGCATTTTGAAGGGATCACTCGCTATATTTTCAACGAACCAGTCTTCGCATCGCTCACAGACCCCCTGTTTTCCACTCATGCCAACAGGGCTTATGATGCACAGCGAAGATCAGTAAAAGTTTAACATTCTCACTCTCAAGATACCGCCACAGTCATACCGTATCCGGACAGCCTCCTAGCGACTAACGGCTGATGAATAATCCGGGTTAGTTCCAATCAAGAGGACAGTTCGCATAATGCGAACTGTCAACAGGAAAGTTAAATGGCATTCCAAACTATCAATAACCCAGCACGGCTGGTTCATTCTGGTAGCCGTAACCAAACTGATATTTTTCTAAAATTGCGAGCCGTTTGCAAACTTTTACCGTTAGTAATATAAAAGCAGCGACATAAATTCTAATGCCTGTCAAACCTTCTCAAACAGTTCAAGTGTTTCTTTCAACGGCAGCCCAATGATGTTCGAGATGCTGCCGTTTACTTTTTCGACAAACAGCGAACCGGCCCCCTGAATGGCGTATCCTCCTGCTTTGCCAAGTGGTTCTTCGGTATCGAGGTACCATTCGATACGGTGATGAAGATTTGCAGCCATTGTTACTTCTGAAGTAACCGTACGAAAAAACTGCTTTAAATTTTTTCCATGCGAATCCAGAAAGAAAAGAGTGACAGCAGTAACCACATAATGCGTTTTACCCAGGTAATGCTGTTCAAACCAGTCGCGAACCACCTCACGATGATTTTCCGCAGGAGGCTTTCCCAGAAGCTGGAACCTGCCCCCATTGTTTTTAACGATCACTCCGGTATCAGCCGTAAGGATAACCGTTGGGGAAGAAGTTGGCACAATCTGCCTGCAGACATCTTCATTTTTATCACACGCAATTTCCAGCAGCCCCTGCGTAATTTCTTCCCGTGTTGTTAAATGATCGAGCTCTGTTTCATCGGGATTATGTGGCGGTAAAATGGCGATCGATTCATTCGGAAAAAGCGATTGCAACAACTCCTGCCGACGCGGCGAACTGGAGCCAAGAATGATCGTATAGGGTAAACTCATTTTTCTGATTTCTTTTTGGCAAGTCGCTTTGCATGACGTTCGTAATCCTCAAAACGAATTTTTGCAATGATACTGCGATCAGCTGTTCGGATTACGAGCCCCTCTGGTTTTCCGCCAGCATTTTCATCCATCGCGACAAGTGTTTCAGGAATCTTTGAGCATAACCATTCATGTGTTTCTTGAATAGAAACGGGCAACGAATTAATCAATGCAATTCGAGGAGTCAACTCAAGCTGCACCGATTCGGCAAATTCACCCAATGATTTTTCGCTCAGGTATTCCTGCCCGCCATTCTCTCGCCAACTGGAAATTGCCTCCAGTTTACTTTCAAGTTGATTTACAGAAACGCGACTGACATCAAACAGACGATATCCAAATTCTCGTTTACTGGTGTATTGTTTTGCTGCGGCTGTTGTTTTTCCGCCATATGTTTCCAGGTAGACGGTAGTAATTATTTTTTCGGGTGCTTGAAATGAAGAAACAATTCTGTCAGCCGTTTTTCTGAGAGCATCAACAATACCAAGAGCGGGGTTATGGATTAAATCACCTTTTGCATGCAGTAATTCTTCGCGACTTCCGATGAGGTAACATCCATCCGGCATAAGAATGATTCGACTGTTCGTTCCATCCACTTTTTCTGTAGCGATTATCTCCCGATTACCAAAAGAAACACAATCTTCAAGCAGACTGCCCCGTTCACCCAGCGAGTGATATGTCGGAATTGATGGATATTTTGTAATACTATTCAGTTTACGCAGATCAATTTCACGAGTCTGAATCACTTCATATCTCCGGCATCTATTTGTAAGGAAAAAACAAACCCTCAAAATATCCCTGCCAGGAATTGAACCTGGTCTACGACCTTCGCAGAGTCGCGTGCAATCCGGTACACTTCAAGGATAGCGTTTTTTTCTGAAAAAAGCAGCCCGTCGAGGAATTGAACCCCGTCTTGCAGAATCGAAATCTGCCGTGCGATCCGGCACACTCACAGGCCAAAATAAATAAGCGGAAGGCATGGGATTCGAACCCATATCTCTGTCAAGAGGCACGCATTAGCAGTGCGGCCCGGCGAACCATATCCGGCTACCTTCCGATCATAACCAAACATCAAAGTGACCCGTACGGGAATCGAACCCGTATCATGAGGTTGAAATTCTCATATCCTGACCGTTAGACGAACGGGCCAATATTCATATAATAGGTTGTGAAGGAATTGAACCTCCCGTCGCCCACCACGCTTGTTTAATGACAACTGCTTTACAGGCAGCCGCGCAGAACACACCCCAGTTAGTCAAACCAATAGCACGGGTGGGAGTCGAACCCACAGACAATCACGAAGGTCTAAGCTTCGCCGCTTTTCCGTTTGCGTACCGTGCCAGTCATTACAAAAAACGTCCCCGGTCGGATTCGAACCGACGATCTCCACTGCGACAAAGTGGCGAGCACTCCAGACTGCTCTGCGAAGACAAAATGAAAAGCGGGAGCTGGAATCGAACCAGCATCTGGACGTTCAAAGCGTCCGATCTTAACCATTAAACGATCCCGCCATTTTTTATTAGCTATGTGATGAAGCGGAAGGTGAGGGAGTTGAACCCTCAAGGCTGTGAAGCTCGTCCCGGTTCGAACGGGGTGCCATCGCCAATTGGCTTGACCTTCCGGTTTATTAATGACAAATATTGACAATAAAGCAGGGTTGTGGTACTTTCGGTTTTCTACTCAATCAAGGAGAATTGATCCATGGGAAGTACCTTAAATTTATCGTTGACAGATGAACTTCGTTCGTTTATCAACCAGAACTGTGGTGATGGGACGTGTTACTCAACACCCAGCGAATTTGTTCGTGATTTACTGCGACAAAAAAAACTTCAACAGGAAGCCGACGCCGTTCGCCAGGGCATTCTTGATGGTTACCAAGATGCTCTTAACAATCGGACAACTCTCTTCAAAGGCGATCTGCAAAGTCTGCTGAAGAAAGTTAAAAAGTGAAGAAACGCCCTCGCCAAAAAACACGGCTACTTCTGACTGATCGCAGTCTGCGTGACCTTGCAGAACTCGAACGGTACTCACAGCAGCAGTGGGGGAGAAAAAAAGCTTCACTGTATATTTCTCAAATTGAAATCTCCTTATCGCTCATTGTTACTCAACCTGATTTACTGCAATCACTTGACGCTTTCCCTCCCTTTTTACGTTCTTACAGGGTAAATAAACATGTTCTCATTTTTGATGTCCAAGCCCGCGATCTCACCTTGCTGACACTCTTTCACACTTCGATGGATCTCCCTTCCCGCCTGGCGGAAATGCAGCCACAGCTTGTGTTGGAAGTGGAACTGCTGCATCGAAGGCTTGAAAAAAATTAGTCAGGGTAACTGGATTCGAACCAGTGATCTCGTGTTTCCAAAACACGCGGAATGCCAGACTTTCCCATACCCTGAGAAACGATCAGAACAGAATTCAAAGCGTCCAGCGGGAGTCGAACCCGCGCTTCCGCCCTGGCAAGGCAGCAGGCTACCGCTACATCATGGACGCATTTGTCTTATTGAATTGCCAAAGAGCAATAGAACGCAATCGTTCCCGGATTTCTTCCACCCACAAAAAAAGGTCCGATGTCGTTGATGACATCGGACCTTTTTGAAAGGGCGTGGAAAAACCGATGTCACAGGCGCAGCGGATAACGGGACTGCAGGCTTGCTGGTTGAACAGCAGGCTGAGCGCCGGATTGGCTACGTTCTGAATCATGGGAGGATAGAGTGAACAACATCGGTTTTCCTGTATTCTTATTTTCTATGCCGGACAAGAGATTGTCTCGTCTGGCTGTCTGAGGTGTTAGACGCAGGTCTGTTATGAATGGTTCGCAGGTATTTTCGGAAATAACAAATTTTAGTAACTATTCAGCAATGTTTGGTTACTACAGAATTTAAGGTTGTTTGTAGGGTCCGCTATTGCGGACCACCGCAGAAACAGGAGGATCCACCTCCCATCGTGGTCCGCGGGTAGCGGACCCTACCTCAATGCTGAATAGTCACAAATTTTATTCACTTCTTTGCTGCGGTCAGCCAGCGGTCGAGTTGGTTGGCGAATATCTGGCGGTCTTTATCGCTGAAGTTGGAAGGTCCGCCTGTGATTTCGCCACCGCCTCGCAGTTCGTCCAGCAGGTTTCGCATTGCCAGTCGCTCGCCGATGTTGGCTTTGGTGTATAATTCGCCGCGCGGGTTGAGCCCCTCTCCTCCCTTGGCGACCACATTGGCTGCTAATGGAATATCAGCAGTAATGACAAGATCGCCCGGTTCGAGCAGTTCGACAATTTTATGATCGGCTACATCTGCCCCCGCACGAACCAGTAAACTGTCAATGTATTCGCTGCCGGGGATGCGCATCGGCTGGTTGGCAACGAGAGTCACCTTCGTTTTCGTTCGCCTGGCTGCACGAAAGAGTAATTCTTTGATTTCACCCGGGCAGGCATCCGCATCAACCCAAATCTGCATCTGTTAATCCTGTTGAATAGGCGTTAGGAAGTAGAGAATTTGTAGTGGGATTGGTTTACCGCTCTGACACGGACTCATCATTCCATCGAGGCGTTCAATTGACAGAACCTTCCAAGTATTCAACAATCGATGTCTTCTTATACCCGTGTGCTACAGACAGGAATGTCTGTAGCCCTTTTTTCCGTCAACAGGCATTCGCATATTATGAATGATCAGGCATCTTTACAACAGCCTTCGTCCGCATCTCCGCGTATTATTGCGGTGATGCCTGCATACAATGCGGCTGCGACGTTGGAAAAAACGCTTAACGATATCCCGGAAGGAACTGTTCAGGAAATTATTCTTGTTGATGACTGTAGTACCGATAACACTGTCGAACTGGCTCGTTCGTTGGGGCTGACTGTCATCGAACATGAAAATAATCGTGGTTATGGCGGGAACCAGAAAACGTGTTATGCCGAGGCTTTATCGCGCGAGGCGGATGTGATTGTGATGATCCATCCCGATTATCAGTACGATTCGCGAGTTATTCCGCTGGCTGCTCAGATTATTCACCTCGGGATTTGTGACTGCGTTCTCGGTTCCCGCATTCGCAGTCGGGCAGAGGCGTTGGCGGGAGGCATGCCTCTCTATAAATACATCGCTAACCGCCTGCTGACGACATTCGAAAATATTACCATGGGACAAAACCTGGGTGACTATCATAGCGGTTTCAGGGCTTACAGCCGCAAAGTCCTGGAAACGGTTCCGTATGAACGAAACTCGGAAGATTTTGTTTTCGATTCTCAGTTTCTCGTCCAGGTAGTGCATTTCGACTTCAAACTGGGAGACATCCCCGTTCCCGTTCGATATTTCGATGAAGCTTCCAGTATCAATCTGTCCAGAAGCATTAAATACGGCCTGCAAACTCTGAGTGCAGTTTTCAATTACTGGACCGCCAGGCTCGGCATCTACACTCCAAAATATTTGAAACCGTAACGGTAACCCAGCACGGCTGGTTCATTCTGATAGCCGTAACCAAACTGATATTT
>WFOZ01000770.1 GCA_015487825.1 Planctomycetaceae bacterium | reverse complement strand
TGTGGCGAAAAAGGTGCGTCACGACGCACCCTACAAATTGAATCCATTAATATAGGGAAGTTATTTCAGGACTATTTCTTATTTTGAAGTTGAGTTGTATTGCAGAGGTGTTGTTGAGTGTTTGAAGTGTTATGATATTATTATTGATAACGGAAATTCAACGTTCTGGAGGCTTCTCTCCAATTGTGACTTATCAAGCAGGATGGCCTGTCCTATCTTTCAGAGGTCCCGGTAAGTGGATACATCAATTTGCAAACTGATTCTGGCCGGGGGGATCCTGTTGCTGGCAGCAGGCGTTTGCCCTGAAGCCGGCTGGCTGCAGGCTCAGGAACAAGAGGTTGCTTCTGTACAAAAGGATTCACAACAGAGTACCAACAATGAAACGCAAAAAGAAGAGGTCCCGGTTCCCCTGGAGCTGAGTCCTGCCACCGTTTTTCTTGTTTTGAATATAAATCCGCATGTCGTAGATTCGGAGATGCGTTTGCAGTTAAGCAATGAGGTTCGCAGGAGACTTCAAAATGCATTTGGGCAAAGTATTGACCTGAAACTGAGCATCGACCACAAACGGTACGATGCACCGGTTATTGCTCCTGATGTTTCTCCTTCTCCAAACAGGTTGGTTGAGCTGAATCAGTCGGTTATTGAACTTTTTTTAGATAACGACGGCGAGCAATGGCAAATTCGTGCAAAATCCTGGTTATCCCTGACGGACCAATGGATTGAATCGCCTCCTCGAATTCTGAAGAACCCTCAGGCTATTGCTCTTTATATGGCGAAGACAGTTTCCAGGCTTGTCCCCTGTGTTGTGCGAATCAAAGAAGTTGAATTGCAAAGTGTGACAGGCCTGCTGGCAGGTGGTGAATTTATAACACCGGATGATTCCGCCAGTCTGCTTAAACAAGGCGATATACTGGGAGTGGTTATGCTCTATTTCAATCGGGAACGCAAGCTGCAGGCTCGTCAGGTTCTTCCCTGGACCTATCTGGAAGTTACCCGGCGAGAACGTGCTGATGTTGCCTGTAGAACAATTTCTGCATTCAGAAATCCGATTCCCAGATCTCGCCGACGTGTCGAAGTGATGGCTTACCGTATCAAGCCGCTTTACGAGAACACGAAAGCTCGTGTGATGATACGGGATAATCCCAACCATCCGTTTCGGCTTACAAAAGTATTTCTTTCACCCTGGGAAGCTGCTCAGGTGAGTTCAGGAGAAGTTTCAGAGAAGCGGACCATTCCTCATGCGATGCTGACAACAACCCGTTCGGGAACCTTGCAGCTATCACGAAAAGAAATCGAGAAGAAACTTGGAGCAGGCCTGATAAAAATAGAAGTGATGAGCGACGAAGCCGTTGTTGCTCGCGTTCCCTGGTTAACAGGAAGCACTGCCGAGTTGGAAATTACCGTTCCCGATGATTCTGCCCGGATCGAAGCCCGCTTGCGTTTAAGGCAGCTCGAAACAGAATTACTCCGTGTAACTGCCAAGCGGGCAACAATCATCGCGGCGTTAAAGCAGCTTGCCGATAACCCTCGCGAACTTGATCCCACGATGCTTTTCAAGGAGATAAAAAAACTTCCTTCTCGGAAATATTTCCAGAAACAGATCACTTTAATACGCGTCGCTGCGACCGAAGAGTTGAATCGCAAACGAAATCGGACCGCTGCACGGGATGTGCGAAAACTGTGCGAAAAAACAGAGTCGATCGTTAATCGACACCTTAGTGACGAACCGATCGATGAGCTCAAACTTCGCCTTGGTTACGAGGAAAAGAAAGAAGATTCAAAAGCAGCATCTTCTCCCGCCCAATAACCGGTTTTTTCAACCAAGACAAAGCGAGAAGAACCTCAATCCAGATTATTCATCAGCCGCCGGGCGCTGGCAACGGAACTTCCCAGCACGGCTGGTTCATTCTGATAGCCGTAACCAAACTGATATTTTTCTAAAATTTGCGAGCCGTTCGCAAACTTTTACCGTTAGTAATATGGTGTGCCACGGTTCTGTGAGTCGCGCGAACTCTGGTTCCATCTGTTTCTTTTGCAATCACCATCTCCAACACATCACGGCTCACAGAACCGTGGCACATAATATTCTGACAGCTGGCTTGTGTCAGGAATCTGACTGGCACGGGATCTGGCAGGTAACGGTTGTTCCCTGGTTTTTTTCTGAATTGATTTGCATGGAGCCACCGAGTCTTTCGACAACGGTTCGCGCGAGAAAAACTCCCAGTCCCATTCCTTTTCCCGTTTGTTTGGTGGTGAAGAATGGCTCACCAATTCGAGAAAGAATTTGAGCAGGAATGCCATCGCCGGCATCGATAACGGTCAGGATAAGCATTGACTGATTACAATCTGTCTCTTATACACATC
>WFOZ01000769.1 GCA_015487825.1 Planctomycetaceae bacterium | reverse complement strand
GTATTCGAAACATGAACTGCAACCTGATCGGCACCGGCGTAACCTTCCTTCATCATTCCTTCGATCCACTTACGGTTAAACAGTCGAACGCGGTACTCCTTTCGCAGCGCATCTTCCGCATTGACCATTCTCGCCTGGTCCGGATCACGAACATCTGAGAGAAACCACTCTGGTTCTTTACCGGTTAAATGTTTAATCGCCAGCGACAAACTCCCGCCCTTGTACCAGGTGTATTTGTTAGAAAGCGGACTGCGGGTGCGGTCCGCCCAACTTCGAAGCAGTACGTCGGTTCCCTGAATGTGCCGGTTGTATGTTTCCGGCGCATCTTCTCCCCAGATTCCTTCGGTGTAAACGTATCGAGAGAAACCAAGGTAAGTTCCCATCAACTCTTCACGACTGTCCCACTCACCCGATTTTTCAATCAGATAGTAATACCCCGCACTACCGATCTGCCCTGGAGGTCCACCGAAAATCCGCGCCTGCGACAACATCGCCGCTTTTTGCGAAGCGATCCCCTGCTTCTCCAGTTCGGCTTTGACGATCAAACTGTTTTCATAAATCAGGTTTCCCTCTTCTTTATGTGCAGCTACCAGACGAACGGCTTTGTCGAGCAATCTCATACGGGTCGGCAGCATATCGCGGTAGTATCCCAGTGTCGAAATGAAAACATCAATCCGGGGACGGGCCAGTTCGGTTGCTGGAATCAGTTCGAGATCAGCCACAAGATTCCGTTCATCCCACACCGGTCGCACACCCATCAGATAAAGAATCTGCGATTCCATCACGCCGTAATCCTGAAATGTTGCGAACGAATTGAGCGTGAATGCAACTTTATGAGGATAGCGGCCGTTTGCTTTGAGTTGTTGCCTCAGCAGTTGATCAACAAGTTGCTTGCCGATTTCCCATGAGGGCCGTGTCGGCACTTCCTCGGGGTTCATCACATACATATTGCGCCCCGTTGGCACAACCGCCGGGTTGCGATCCGGACTGTTGCCCGGTCCAGGCGGGATGAATTTCCCATCAAATGCGTTCAATAAGTTGGCAATTTCATTATCTGTTTGAGAAAAATCCGTTTTCAGTCGGCCAGCCAGTTCGGCTCCCTTGATTACTCGATCCGGCAATCCATTTTTCGGAACCACTCCTCCAACCGAACGGATGGCATCTTCAATAGTGAAGCCCTGACGAAGAATAAGCGTCACAATTTCCTCTGCTTTTCTTCGTAGATATTTCTGCCGATCACCAGGATTGAGTGCTTCTTCGGGTGGGACTTCGATCACTTCTCCCAGTCCGTTGCGAAACTGTTTTCGTAAACACGTAACAATCCAGGGAATCAATAAATCATCCCGGGGGGACTCGCCGAAAACATGCAGGCTGATTGGTGTTGTCTCGTTATGGATATCGTGCAGATATTCCAACACTTGTTCAATCTCAGTTTCTGTCAGCAATCGGTTGTCGGCCAGATCAATGTGCAGATCCTGCTCCAGATTCGCCTCTCGAAATTGTTTTGAAATTGACTCTCGAAACTTTTCCTTCAACGCTCCATCTTCCAGCACCACCCATTTGTCGATGTCGTTATGCAAATTCAGCAGTTCGTCAGAAAGTTCTGCGTTGACAGAAGGGGGGACAAGGTGATCGATCAGCACCGCATACGCTCGCCGTCTGACTGGAGAAGATTCCCCCAGATTGTTGATGATCCACGGATTGATGTTTGGCATCGTGCCGATCACGATATCGGGCCAATCCGAATGCGAAAGTCCTGTAGCTTTGCCGGGCAGTATGAACTCTGAACCATGCGTTCCGAAATGTACCATCGCGTTCGCATTGAATTCTTCCTGTAACCAAAAGTAGGTTGCCAGGTAATTATGAGGCGGCGGAACGAGCTTGTCGTGCAGTAATGCTGTATCCTGTGCTTCGCCGCGTAACGGCTGAGGCAGAAGAATGACGTTCCCCAGATCAATCCGGGGAATTACGATGAACTGCTTGCCGTCGTTTTCCCAGACAAGAAACTTGCCCGGTGCAGGCCCCCATCGTTTGATCAGTTCCTGTCGTTGCTTTTCGGGGACTTTTGTCTCGAACCACTTCTTATATTTTTCGGCTGGGATTAAAACAGCTTCGCCACTACGGGCAAGTCGATCCAAAACGCCCGGTGCCCAGATACCGATTTGCCGACCGCGTTGCATCATCCAGTCAATAAGTTCGTCTTCATCGGCAGGAACACGAGGCATCGAGTAACCGGCTTTTTGCATTCGATTCAGCACGTTGACCAGGCTGCGAGGCCCGTTCATAAACATACCCGTCGCACTACCCCGCATCAGTTCTGCCTTGCCCATTTCACGGTCGTAATAAACGAAAGCAATTTTCTTTTCACGATTCGCAAGACGGGCCAGTTTCGTCCACGCGACCGTTCGGCTGACCAGATGTTCGATCCGTTCGGGAATCGGTGTAAAAGCTTCGGAACTTCCGCCACCGCTCAGCGTACCCGCCCCAATTTGCGGTTCGATCGCTCCACGTAATTCCTGACCAATAATATGAAACGCCATTTCATTCGATGCAAGGCCCTCCAGGTTTTCTTTCCAATCGTCAATCGACTGCTTGCGAAAGAAAATCGAATGCAGATGGGGAACACCAACTTTCTCCCGAAACGAAGTTCGCGACCGACTATGACAAGTATGAACAATTGCCAGCGGCTTGAATTCCAAAACAGACTGTTCGTAGTCGGGACCAAGATCGATCATCGCAACGGCCAGTAAACCCTGTTTTTCAAATTCACGAATTAACGCCTCAATCACCTTTGGCTGTTGAAACTCTAAATGAGTCGAATGCACCGCAATAACAACCCGAGGCAGATCATCAATTTTGCGGCCCTGATCGCGTGCCCAACGCAAAAACTGCCCCGTGTTTTCGAACAAACCTTCATGATCAGGATGAAACATCCCCCCTTTGCGTTCACGTTCAACGGGAGGCAAAATATTGCCCGCACGTTTCAAGTACGTTACGTTGACATAAATCAGCAATCGCCTGAGATTCTCGGGAGACGAACCGTAATAAGCTTTTAATTTCGGATCACTTTCAATAACCCCCTGCTTGGTCAACTCGGGGAGATGCTTTTCGGCTAAACCTGAAATCGAGAAAATTCGTAGGTCCTGATTCTGTTTTCTGGCTGAAGTGATCAACCGGCGATAATGCTCACGGTCTTCCCGTCGTAAATGTTGCAGGAAAATTACCCGATACTTTGCCCAATCAATCTGTTCGGTTGAAATGTCTTCATCTTTGAGATAATCAATTTGCAGATCGACATCTTTTTCGTATCGTTTGAGTACATCAAAAATCCCGCCATGCAGGCCAACGAATGCAATACAATTTTGGGTAGAAGCTCGCTTTTGAAATGCCGCTTTAACTTCCCCTTCAGTCACCTGGCAAAAGAAACCGCACAGCAGCAACCCGACTGTCAGCCGGCTCAGCATACCCAACGCGACTCGAGTTATGGCTCTATTGATATTGTTCATCAATATTCACCAACAACTTCGCCGCCATTTCGGGAACCCAATGCCCGAATGACGCCGGTATCAATGTTTTCCGACATGAATTGAACGGACCCGTCGCACATACCGAAATGAGCACCACCAGCATGGGCACTGCGGGCAGCGAAGTTTGTACATCCATTGTTGGGGGCGATACAGTCGAATCGCAGATCGTTCGGCCCACGATTGGTACTGAGCATGTTGTGCTGCGGATTTCCCCCCAACCAGACGGTCGCGCGATCAGACCTACTCAACGTTCCCCCTTGGCAAGTATCAATAACCTGAGCATTTCCCCCCGATGGTCGATAAAAATAATTATCCTGCAACGTGCCAACGTCGAGATCCCCTTTTGTTGTTTCACCAAAAGCAACCGTGCTTGAGGTACCATCGGTGATGTCTGAAAAACTCATCCAGGTATCATGCCCGAAAATCCCTCTGCAACTTTTGCCCCGGCATGAACAGTCCGGTCCCTGGCTTCCCAGATAATTGGAAGGCGCCCAAACAGTATCCACCCGGCTGACAGGATCACTGGGACAGATAAAGACGCTGATATTGGCTCCACCGGCTGCATGGAAAGCTGCATTGTTTGTTGCTGAGCCGTTCGGATTCGGACTGGCATTACTCGGCCCGATTTGCGTGAAATCGATCAGGTCATAAACTGTCGATTGTTCAACATAGGGAAGTAAATACGTTAACCAGCCAATCTGATGCCGATAAGCCGGCCCGCTTGTTCCCGTTTCCAGATGACCAGCCGGAAATTTGTTGTGAACATCGTGGTAGTTATGTAGTGCCAATGCGATTTGCTTCACATTATTCTTGCACGAAGAACGCCTCGCAGCCGCCCTGGCCTGCTGAACCGCAGGAAGCAATAAGGAAACGAGTATGGCAATGATCGCAATAACCACGAGCAATTCAATCAACGTAAATCCGCAGCGATTTTTCATAGGTTGTTTATTCATTGATGGTTCTTTCAAACGGAAGGAGTCTTTTCTTTTCCTCTCAAATCCTGATAGCCGTTATTGTTTGGAAAGCCAATCCTTCAAGTCGGCTTCGCATTTTTCATCACAGATGATGTACTGATTCCCGCGAACAATAACGAGATGTTCCTCGGTGACTTCTTCAATCTTCTCTTGGCAGCGTTCGCAAACTCCAGCCTTCCCAAGAGGATCGTTCACTTTTGATGTATCCATCTGTGGTACGCTTTCGCCACAGCCGGACAGCATCATCCCCAGCATTATGCAACCTGAAAATTGAATCAAACGTATAAAGTTAAAGAAAATCCAGCTTTTGTTTTTCACGAGCAGCTTATCCATCTCCGGTGGAAAAAAGGGGCATTTATTGATGTCATAGAAGTTTGATCTTCTCAAACAGCAATTGTTATGCCGAGAGCAATGAATTTGCACACGGCCTGTTTTTATCGCTGTTGGAGAGCTAATTTTACACATTTTCCTGACTGGCTGTATATTCAGGCGACACGTTGTCGAAATAAGCGACGCCGATTGATCCTGCCCGCTTAATACAGGATATTTCTGACAGGAATTGCCAGTTTGAAAGCCTGTCAGGTCTGCGATACAATGGGTAGCTTTCGAAAAGTGGCTTTTACGCTTGCGTACAGTATCTTCGGCCATCAAGCTTCTCTTTAGATTGCGATAAACCAATCATGCAGGATCGGTAAGGCTAAAACCGATTTTTTTCAGAACGGATTATTATGCGATGGTCTTTGCGTTATCAAATTCTACTTCCCGTCGCAGCGGTTATGCTTGGCACTCTTGTGGGGGTAAGTCTGCTTAATGCGTATCTTTCTGTTCGCAACACAAGAACGCAGATTCATCAGCAATTACGTAATGTCGCCGGTACACTTTCTCAAGGGAATTTTCCATTAACTGATGCTGTGCTACAGCAGACCCGGGGGCTTTCCGGAGCGGAATTTGTGGTCACAGATCAGGCAGGCAATGTTGTTTCATCCAGTCGGACGGGAATGCTTCTGCCTGCTTTAGCTTTATCGCCACAGTCCGGAGAGCAGCTTGTGTTGGGAGACATTGTGCAGGTCGGTTCGGAATCATACTTTTATGCAGTAGTTGGGCTTCCACGTCGATCAGAAATTGTCCAGTCGCAGTTGCTTCACATTTTCTATCCGGAAGAAAGTTATCAGTCTGCGCTCTGGAATGCGGTTTTTCCGCCGTTGATCGTGGGAGGCGTTTCGCTCATTCTGGTTGTCTTTTTAGCGATGATGATTGCTGCCCGTGTGACACGTCCGCTGGGACAATTAAGAGGGCAGGTTGATCGGATTGCACAGGGGGAATTTGAACCGATTCGTTTACCTGATCGCAATGATGAGATTCTGGATCTGGGCCTGTCTGTGAACCGGATGGCTGAAATGCTGGCTGGCTATGAGGAGAAAGTCAGGCAGAATGAACGGCTTCGCACCCTGGGCCAATTAAGCGGCAGCATGGCTCATCAATTGCGAAATGCTGTTACCGGTTGCCAGATGGCTCTTGAATTACATGATCGCAAATGTATTGTAAAGAACGAAACTCTCGATGTCGCCCGGCGTCAACTGGTGTTGATGGAACGCTACTTGAAACAATTTTTCTCACGCGGGGACCATCTGACGGAGCCCTATTGCCCCGTTGATCTTACTTTGGTTGTGGAGAATGTTTTGAAACTGGTTTCCCCGAATGCAGAGCATGCCGGGATCGAGCTCCAGTTCATTGCTCCTGAAGAACGCCTGTTGGTCGAGGGAGATACTGACGGTTTAGAGCAGCTGGTCATCAATCTGCTGCAAAATGCGATTGAAGCAGCTGCTTTGCCTCGCGATGAGAAACAAAAAATGAATCAGGTTTTCGGAAAAGTCATCATCCGGATTATGACAGACTCGAAAAATCACGTTATTCTGAATATACAGGATTCCGGCTGCGGCCCTGCAGAGGAATTGAAGGAGTCGATGTTTGAGCCGCTGGTAACCGGACGAATTGATGGGACAGGGTTGGGGCTGTCGGTCGCGAGGGAAATTGTCAGGCAGCATCGAGGCGAAATTCGTTGGAAGCGAAAAGATAATATGACACATTTCATTGTCGAGTTTCCTCACCCGCACAGGGAGATGCAATAGTGGCAAAACTATTGATAGTCGATGATGAACCGACGATTTGCTGGGGGCTGACTCAACTGGGAGAAAGTCTTGGGCATGAAGTTGCGACTGCTTCCTCAGCTGAGAAAGCGTTTCAGATTGTTGATCAGAATCGACCGGATCTCATCATACTCGATGTTCGACTACCCGGTATGGATGGCCTCAAAGCTTTGGGAGAATTCCAGAAATTACTGGGCAATATTCCCGTTGTTATTATCACAGCTTATGGTGATTTACAAACAGCAGTCAGGGCAATTCAAAATGGTGCATTTGAATATATCGTTAAGCCGTTTGAACTGACAAAGATGGAGAAGGTGCTTCAAAGAGCATTGGAATCTGTCGGTGGGCAGCAGAGCGAGCAGGATCAGAAGCAGGTCGAGGGCCTTGTGGGGCGTACGACGATCATGCAGAATGTTTTCAAAAATATTGCCCTGGCAGCTTCTTCCGATACCAACATCATATTAAGTGGTGAAAGCGGAACAGGCAAAGAATTAGCCGCTCGTGCGATCCATCAGTTTAGTGATCGAAGCTCTGGGCCATTCGTAGCCGTTAACGTCGCTTCACTCAGTATGACGTTGGCAGAAAGTGAACTGTTTGGACATTCACAGGGGGCCTTCACCGGGGCAGAAAAACTTCGCGTTGGTTTGATAGAGCAAGCCCACGGCGGCACCCTTTTTCTTGATGAAGTTGCTGACATTCCGTTATCGATACAGGTGAAACTTTTACGGGTTTTAGATCTCGATGAAGTGTTGCCTGTCGGGGCGAACAAAACGGTAAAGGCCGATTGCCGAGTGATCTCCGCAACGCATCAGTCGTTGGAAAGAAAAATTCAGGAAGGCCAGTTCCGCCACGATCTTTATTTTCGGCTGTGCGGTTTCCAGATTGAAATGCCTCCCTTGCGAGATCGTCAGGAAGATATCCCGGAACTGGCAAAGCATTTTCTGAATAGATTGGCTCACAATAAAAAACTGCAACAGTCACAGTTTTCTGATGAAACATTTGCTGAATTGCAACGGCGCCCCTGGTACGGAAATGTTCGCGAATTAAGCAACGCCGTTGAACACGCCGCTTTACTGGCACGAGGCGGCATTATCACTCCGGAATACCTGCCTGAGCCTGTTTCTGAATCTCTTATTCGCTCTTGCGAATCGACGATTACAGATGAAGAACAGATCACAGAAAATCTTCGTCAATGGGCCTCTTCAAAACTTCTCGACACTGAGCTGACAGGCAAACTTCATGAGGAGTTCATTCAGTTCGTCGAAAAACCACTTCTGGAAACAGTCCTGAAAAAAGAGAACCATCAATACACAACAGCAGCCCGCATTCTTGGAATGCACCGAACGACACTCAAGAAAAAAATGGATCAATATGATATCACTCCGGAATAAAAGGAGGACTTTGCTTTCCATTCCAAATTCAGCACACGGCAGTTCCTTGAGTGTTTCAGTTGTTGTACCATATTTTTACAGTTTTATTTCTGCACCAAGAAGTTTAATGAACTCTCGCAAAAAAGCAGGATGGGCAGGCCATGCAGGAGAGGTGACGAGATTGCCATCGACCAGAACGCCATCCACATCGATCGGCACAAACTCTCCCTGGGCAAGAGTTATTTCCGGCCCACAAGCCGGGTAGGCGGTACAGCGTTTTCCTTTCAGGACTCCGGCTGCTGAAAGCAATTGCACGCCATGACAAACCGCTGCAACCGGCTTTGCTGTATCAAAGAAATGTCGCACGATTTCCAGAACGCGTTCATTTAGCCTCAGATATTCCGGCGCCCTTCCACCAGGAATAACCAACCCTGCATATTGTGACAGATCGACGGAATCGAAATCAGCATTGAGCGTGAAATTGTGGCCGGGCTTTTCGCTGTAGGTCTGGTCGCCTTCGAAATCGTGAACGGCGGTGCGAATCTGGTCGCCGGCTTTCTTCTCCGGACAAACCACATCAACTCCGTAACCGAAGGTTAATAACGTTTGGAACGGCACCATAATTTCGTAGTCTTCAACAAAATCACCAGCCAGCAACAGTATTTTGGGATGACTCATTTCCAGAAACCTCATTCTTAATTGTTGATTTAATGTCTGACCCAACTCGCTATCTACGATACTGCGAGCTGACAAAAAAAGAAACCCGATGAACGAACCATATCGGCTGATCATCGGGCTGTCTCAGAAAACCAGATCTAAAAGTGATTACTCCTGCAATTCCACATCCCAGTAGGCATCGCTGATAAAACGCGACCAACTGCTGATGCGATGTTGCGGAACATCAAACAAATGTGTCCACTTCGGACGCACCGGTTTTTTCAGCAGTTTCATACTGGCCTGTTTCGGGGTTCGTCCTCCCTTGTGGGTATTACATTTAATACAGGCCAACACGCAATTTTCCCAGCTCGACCCTCCCTGTTGCGAACGTGGAATCACGTGATCGATTGTCAGGTCAGAACTTTGTGGCTTGCATCCACAGTACTGGCACCGAAATCCATCTCTGCGAAACAGGTTGCGACGGGAGAAAGTTACTGTCTGTCGTGGCACTTTAGAATAGTTCTGCAGGACGACAATTTCCGGGAGCAAAATTTCCCGATCGACAGTGCGCACCACATCATCACCATTTTGGGCAGGAATGTTCGACCAGTCTTCCCAGGAGTAAGTTTGATAATCCTGTGGGTCAACAACTTTAACGGTTCCATTCCAAAGCATAATCAAACAGCGAGCCGCGGTTGCAACATGCACCGGCTGCCAGGCTTTGTTCAGGACCAGTGTTGGTCTGGTTAATACAACGCTTTGCATAAATATTCCTTTCGGGAACGCTCACTCCATTTTCGGCTTCCCGGAATTCTCCGTCAACCGCTATCGGTCATTTCTTTGATTTGTTTTTCGTACTACTGAAAACCAATTTCTTTGCCTGTTACACAAATTTCAAATGTTTCCCTGTGTTCACGGCTGTAATTCAAACCGGCTATGC
>WFOZ01000768.1 GCA_015487825.1 Planctomycetaceae bacterium | reverse complement strand
CTCCCCCTCCGTGAGAAGCTTTGAGAATAATCGGGAAACCAAGTTTTTCCGCCTGTTCGAGGCCGCGCTGAGCTGTATCGATTGCTTCCCCGGAACCTGCCAGCACTGGCACATCGGCTTTGACTGCGTGTGCCCGGGCTGAAGTTTTGTCGCCGAGTTGTTCCAGTGAAGAGACATCGGGACCGACAAAAATAATGCCTGCTTCGTTACAGGCCCGGGCCAGATCGGGATTTTCTGAAAGAAACCCGTATCCCGGGTGAATTGCATCGACTCCGCATTCCAATGCACAGTCGATAATTGAAGCAATGTCGAGATAAACCTTAATCGGCTCTCCTTCATTACCAACCTGATACGCTTCATCTGCCTTGAAGCGGTGCAACGCGTAACGGTCCTCGTGAGAGTAGATTGCTACGGTGCGAATTCCTAACTCTGTTGCAGAGCGAAAAATACGAATTGCAATTTCCCCGCGATTCGCAACCAGCAGTTTCTTAATCGATTTCATCACTTCCACCCTTAATCTTATTTTCCTGTTAGCATCTAATACTCAGGGACTTTGTGTTCACTTGTTTGTGGTTTCTGCAGACGTATCGCCCCCGATGCTGTAGACGATAGTGGAACTTCGCTCGCGACGCAATTTGCCTGATGCGTCATTTTGACAGAGGAGCGAAATGAATGCCGAAAGCCTCTCAAATACGATATTCGATGGGAACAGGAAAGAATCAGAAGAAGGAAGCAATGTTACGAAAAGTGTGCTTTTTCGAAATTCCTGCCAGATATGAAAAGACCCGGTTCCTGAATTTTTGCAGAAACCGGGCTGATTTAATCAGGAAAAAGATTTTCTGAAAACGGATTCAGTTGACCTCTTTGATACGCATATTTCTGAATTCAACACCACCGCCGTGCCCGCATAAACGAATGTATCCGTCTTTTGCGAATATTCGATGATGTTTTTTTCCATCGAGAGTTTTTCCACCAGGGGCGGCTTCATGCAACTTCGCATCAACAATCACCTGTCCGTTGAGAGTCACTTTGATGTGGTCACCGATGGCGGAAATTTCTTCGACGTTCCATTCACCAACTTTTTTCAAGGCTCCTCGCTTGGCTGCCACAACACCATAGATAGAACCGTGATATTGCCAATCTTTCAATTTGGCGTAACGCTCAGCGGTATTATCGAGTACCTGAATTTCCATGCCGTTGAAGGCAGCATTCTGCCCCTGTTCGGAACGAAGCCCAATTCCACTGTTGGAACCTTCTTTGAGCCGGAATTCAAACCGCAAAACAAAATCACCGAACTTTTTCGCCATGTAACAGCCATCGCCATCAATATAGCCATCAGCAGTTGTGTTGACTGTTTTCTCCCAACCCGATTTCCCATCTTTGGGCATCAGACTGACAAAACATTTTTCATCCTCGGCAGATAAAGTTGTTGAAAGGGAAATAATTGTCAGAACAACCAGTAAACGGCGATTAAACAGCAGGTTTTTCGCAATCAAAATCATTAAATTTACTCCGGTGGGGTTAATTGAGGAAAGCGAGATTGATGAACTCACTACAGGGTAAAAGACTATTCCTCCATTGTTAACATAAATTTATTATTATGCAATCACATCGTCCAATAAAGAGATCCCGACGACTTCGTCGGAATTGATGAGCACTTTTTCGCGATTCGGACGCACGCCGTGAGTTTTGGAATCGATCACATATTTTTCCCGAGTTGTTGCAGTATCACGCAAATCGTGAATATCTGCATTTTCCAGAATCAGATACCGATGATCCTCCCCGATAAATGTACCGAGACAGACAAACATACTTCGTAAATCAAGAACAACTTCCCGATTGAGAAAGTGTTGATGCAGAATGGAATCCGTGTTGTTGGGCATATTCGCTTCCCTTTTCGAATGGTATATTCAGGGGAAAACTCGATTCAGATAGAGCATAACTGATACCAACCTCGATTAAAAACTATGCTGGGCAATCGATCGTGGCCTTGTACTGGCAAGAGGTTAGGAAAATTTTAACGCGTAAAAAAATACGCGGATGCGTATTACAACTCTTTCCATGTTGCACAGGATAAGAAAATTATCTATGAAGTTGCAGTCATTTCAGGAAGAATTAAATCGATGGGGACCGAATCGGAAAATTCACGAGGTTCCTGCGCTGGAGCAGGCCAGAAAATATACCGAACTGGTTGCACGCTCACATTACGAGAATTTTCCGGTTGTTTCCTGGCGATTACCTGCGCCGTTAAGGCAACCGTTTTATGATATCTATGCGTTTTGCAGATGGGCCGATGATTTGGCTGATGAACTTGGTTCACAGGAACTATCGCTGCAAATGCTTACGTGGTGGCGTGAAGAACTGACAGATTGTTTCGCTGGCAAAGCCGAACACCCGGTTTATGTTGCTTTGAAAGAAACCACCACCCGGTTTTCCATTCCGGACGGGCCTTTTCACAATCTCATCACGGCCTTTGAAAGGGATCAGAAACAGACTCGCTACGAAACTTTTGATGATTTAGTTGGCTATTGCAACTACAGTGCAAACCCCGTGGGCAGAATATTACTGCATCTGTTCGATACGAGTGATGCTGAATCGCTGCGTCTTTGCGATTCTTTATGTACCGGGTTGCAGTTAATAAATTTCTGGCAGGATGTCGCCAGAGATCGGGAAATTGGAAGAGTTTATCTACCACAGGAAAGTTTGCAAACTTTTGGCGTTCCGGACCAGATTCTTCAGGCAAAGCAATCAACTGCACAATTTATCCGAATGATGAAATTTGAAGTTGATCGTGCAGAGCAATATCTGAAAACCGGGTTCGAATTGGGGAATCGGGTTCCAAAAAATGTACGCTTCGATATCCGTCTGTTTGCCCTGGGGGGACTTTGTCTGTGCGACAAAATTCGTGCGATCAATTACTGCGTTCTGGAACAACGTCCTAAACTGAAAAAGTCCGATTTCATCAAACTGATCTGGAAAGCATGGCGAGGCAAAACAGCATAGAAGTCCTCACTTAATGTATTATAGGGGGCTTCCGGTAAATGCGTTACCTGGCGGATCTGTTCTCAGCTTCATCTGAAGTGACTATTCAGTGATGAGTGGCTGGGGACAAATTGTCGGAAGTAGTGTGAGCAATTGACAATACGGCTGGTGACAATTTGCCCCCAGATGCAATGAGATTTCCTATTCTGGGGCAGATTGTGCGAAAGTTTTCTGGATCTTCAAACATTTCCAATAACAATCTGTCCCCAGCCACCCTCCGCTGAGTAGTTACCATCTGAAATTCATTTCGAAGCTCCGGGAATGCCGGACCCTATCAGAATGGCGATCCATTTACTTCGTTCATCACTGGCCAGTGCAATTTTGATAACCATGGTAATGGGTACTGCCAGCAGCATGCCTGCCGGTCCGAGAACCCAGCCCCAGAAAACGAGTGAAAGAAACACAACGAATGTCGAAATCCCCAGCCCTTCACCCATAATTCTTGGTTCGAGGAGATTTCCAATTAGAAAATTGACAACAATAAATGCAATCGCAACATTTACTGCCATCATCGAATTCTGGTCAACAAGAACAAAAAGCGTAGGCACAATCCCGGCGATGAGTGAACCAATCGCTGGGATGAAATTGAATAGAAAGGCAACTGTTCCCCACAATGCAGCATATTTTACGCCAAGTAACATCAGCCAGATTGTAATCAGTAGTCCGGTCAGCAGGCTGACCATTGTTTTGATCAGCATATAGCGTCTGATCGAAGCCAGGATTTCAGCTACCTGTTCGATGTTTTTTTGAGTGTTTCCGGGCAACGCTTCCATTCTCTGTCCGAACCGGGTCCATTCCAGAAGTAGAAAAACAAGCATCAGAAAAACAATTAAGGCGTAATTGAACATTCCCATCACGCTGTCAAGAAATGATCGGAAAATCACTACCGGCGAAAAGCCTCCCAGATAGCCGCTTGACTGGAGATTAGGATTAGCCGTTCCGCTTGGCAGTAATTCGAGAGTGTAATTTCGAGGACCATAGATATATTCCGGAAATTGCTGTCTGCCCGGAATGGGAGTCTGCAGTAAGTCGGCTTCCGTTTCGGCTTGTTCATTCCCACTCGAATTGGTTTTATTTTCTGGCTCAGCAGGTTCGGGCAGCTTAATGCTTTCAGAGTCTGCCGCGGCATTCTTTGTTTTATCATCAGAGTCTGCTTCATGGCTGTCCGGTTTTGAGGCAGCTTCCGCCTTGTCCGGTGTCATTTTTTTCTGCAGGGGCTGTTGTTCGGAATCTCCGGCTTTCGAGGTTTCCTGCCTTTTTTCAGTAGTATTAGCAGCTGACGCTATAGATTTTTCAGCAGGCGTATTCTTGTTCTTAGATTTTGCTTCAGGGTTTGTGGAAGGGCTTTTGCCTGTTTCTTCTTCAGGGGAGGAAGGCAGGTCGGGAAATGAAATTTTCAGTGATTGTGATTTTGGCTTTTCCTGGGTGTTCTCACGGACCTGAGAGAGCCCGTATTTATCCAGCCAGTTTCTCAGTTGAGATTCTGTTTTTTGAACAGCGGCATTAATTTCAGGGAGTTTTCTCATCAGTTCATTGGCAGAGGCTCCAACAACGGAAACCATGACTGTTCCGATAACGCCTATTGCTGCCAGTAGAATAATGATCGCTGCACCGGTATGAATATTCCGCTTGCGCAGCCACGAAAGAATTGCAGAAATAATGACTGCAATAAAAATCGATAGCAGAAATGGAACCACAATTGCCTGGGCAGCATGAATTCCAGCAATGACGATGACCAATGCTGCTGCAGTTGAGACGACCTTCGCTGCAGGAGAATTACTGTTGTCGGTAGTGGGTGTCATATCTGGTTAAAATCCATTTCTGAGTTTCTCTCATTGAATGCAATGAGAGTTCCTTTATATCAGCCGAATAAATCGCTGACCGATTCGTTTCGGTGAATTCTACGGATCGCTTCGCCGAGCAACGGAGCGATTGATATTGTTTTTAATTGGGGCGGTTTTTGTTCTGGTTTCAGACTGATACTGTTTGTGATGACAATTTCTTTTATTGGTGCCTCGGTTAGAAGTTTTGTGGCGGGACCGCAAAATACGCCATGCGTTGCGGCTACATAAACATCTGCCGCGCCATGTTCCTTGGCGGTTCGAACCGCTCCACAGATGGAGCCGGCTGTTGCGATCATATCATCAAAAATGAGAACGGTTTTTCCATCAATCGGTCCTCCAATTAAATTAGCCTGATGCGTTTCGGTGGCACTTGCCCTGCGTTTATCGATAATGACCAGTGAGCCCCCTAATTTACGTACATGTTTCAACGCACGTTTGATACTTCCTTCATCAGGACTCATCACCACAAGATTTTCCGGCAAAATCCCGATCGCTGCGAAATAATCATCAATAGCAGGAGCTGCGTATAAATGATCTACCGGGACATCGAAAAAACCCTGAATCTGTGCAGCGTGCAGATCGACAGTCAGAACACGGTCTGCTCCTGCTTTGGTAATTAAATTCGCGACAAGTTTCGATGTGATTGGCACCCGACCGGCATCTTTTCGATCCTGCCTCGCGTAGCCGAAGTAGGGGATCACACATGTAATTCTTTCCGCGCTGGCTCGTTTACAGGCATCAATAAGAATTAATAATTCCATCAGGTTATCATTAACCGGCGGGCTGGTCGGCTGAAGGATAAAAACATCCCGGCCTCGAATATTTTCATCCAGTTTGATACACAATTCTCCATCGGGAAAGTCTGAAACACTGACTTCGGTGAGTGTCACGCCCAGATAGTCAGCGATTTCCCCGGCAAGTGCAGGATTGGCACGGCCGCACATCAAACTGAGCTGATCGTACATGGATCCGAACGTCTTTCGTTTTGATTACACTGGTTTTATTTGAGAGTTATTGAACGAAGAAACTTCCCCCGCATCTTAAACTGCAGGCTCTTCATTATGGACTGTTCCGAACTCAGCCGGTATTTTAACAACTCTCGCTGTGCAACAGAATGAATAGACTGGAAAGATCAAAAAAAGTAAGCCGATCAGAGAGACTGAGATTAGTATCTTATCAATGAAATGCTGCGCAAAAGTGGCAGGAAATATTGAAATAATTGGGTAGCCCATCCGCTTTTAGCGGTTGGGTTGCGTAGCAACAAGACGAATGCGCCATGTGGTCTCCAAGATTATTGGAAGCTCAAATTAAATC
>WFOZ01000767.1 GCA_015487825.1 Planctomycetaceae bacterium | reverse complement strand
TTTCCTTCCTTTCGGATGTCAATCCCGTGTCCTTTGCCGTTCTCTTTCTGAACGTGAACTTCCCCCATTGAGCGGATAAATTTTCCATTGCCATCAAAGACGAAGATGGAACCAGGTGTTCCATAATGAGTAATGTAGACAAGCCCTTCGGAATCGACCGCAACGCCATGGCTCGCCCCACCGTATTTGTGCGAATCGGGCAGAGAATCGTTTCCCCAGTTGTGGATGCAGCGATAGACATGGTCTTTACCATTCCCCAGAATGATTTCTTTTGAGTCTGCTTTGGCAGTTGCATTTAGAAATAAGGGGGCAGCGGTGGTTACTGCAACAGTCGCTGCTGATGTTTTCAAAAACTGTCGTCGGGATGGATTCGATTCTGGAATATTCGACACTTGATACCTCTTGATTATTGGAGTTTAGGGAGTACTCGATGGAATTTACGGTTTAGTTCCTGGAAATTATCGGAAAGCATTGATTCTAATTTACGTGTGGCAAGCCGATTTGTCCAGAGATTTCAGAACCTGTTTCCGATTTCCGCGAACTGTTTCGTCAAAAAAAGAACTTCTTGCATTCTGATCGAGTGAGATTGTCTTACTCTGCTGATACTATTGGGTGACGGGACGAGCCAAAGACAGGAAAAGCAGGCCAGGCTTTCCAGCCTGATGAATGTGGTTTCCATTTTGCTGGACCTTCCATTGTATCTTGCAGGATGAGGTGCTTGCACGCGTCTTCGCATGCCGGATTGTGTTCAATGGCAGTAACGAGTTGGAACTGTAATAATTCAACAAAAGATTCTCAAAAAGAAATCCGTTTTTGATGGGTACAAGCAACCCTCCTGCAGTTGCTCACGACAAAATTAAAATTAAGCAAAGATATAAGCTGGAGAGTATCGGATGAAAGTGTTGGTAATCGGGCAGGGCGGACGTGAACATGCCCTGGTGTGGAAATTGGCACAGTCTGCTGATGTGACAAAAGTTTTCTGCGCACCGGGCAACGCAGGGACCGATAAAGATGGCGAGAACGTGCCGATTGCAGATAATGATATCCCGGCACTGCTTGAATTCGCCCAAAGGGAAAAAATTGATCTGACAATCCCAGGGCCGGAAGTTCCGCTGGTAATGGGCATTGTCGACGAATTCAAAAAAGCCGGATTGAAAGTTTTCGGTCCTACCAAAGCGGCTGCTCAATTGGAAGGGAGTAAAACTTTTGCCAAAGAAGTAATGACAAGAGCGAAAGTCCCGACAGGCGATTATGAATCGTTTGAAGATCTTGAAGCGGCTGAGTTCTATCTTAAAGAACGCTATGGCGGCGGCTTCCAGCCGGAAGAACCGATTGGAATCGAAGACGAAGAAGCCTGGTTCAGACAACCGAAAAGTGGCAGAAGTCCCGTGATGAACCAACCGATTGTTGTCAAAGCAGATGGATTAGCCGCAGGCAAGGGAGTCAAGGTTTGTGCGACCTATCAGGAGGCTCTCGATTTTGTTCGTGATTGTTTAGCAGGCAATGCGTTTGGTGAAGCTGGTGCTCGTGTCATCATTGAAGACTTTCTCGAAGGAGCCGAGGCGAGTATTCTGGCTATTGTCGATGGAAAAACAATTATCCCGCTTGAAGCATCGCAGGACCACAAAGCGGCGCACGATGGCGACACTGGCCCTAACACAGGTGGCATGGGAGCCTACTGCCCGACACCGGTTGTCGATGCAGAAATGATGGATGAAATTACAAGAACAGTTCTCATTCCGATCGTTCACGAAATGAAACGACGGGGCTGCAACTTCTCTGGTGTTCTTTATGCAGGTTTGATGATCGACAAGCAGGGAAATCCAAAGGTTCTCGAATTCAATGTCCGCTTTGGCGACCCGGAAACTCAACCCGTATTAATGCGACTTAAATCCGATCTGTTCAAACTGCTTGATGCAGCGGCATCCGGCACTTTGCGAGATTTTGAAGATATCGAATGGGATCCCCGCCCTGCAGTATGTGTTGTCATGGCCTCACGCGGATACCCCGGCTCTTATAAAAAGGGCTACCCGATTCGCGGACTTGGTGCAGTTCCCAATACTCCCGAGTTGAAAGTCTTTCACGCAGGAACAAAAATTGAAGGGGGAGAAATTGTCAACTCTGGCGGCCGCGTTCTCGGCGTTACCGCGATGGGGAACGACCTTAACGAAGCAAAGTTAAATGCGTATGCCCGGGTAAAAACTATTCGTTGGGAAGGGGCCTGGTGCAGAAAAGATATCTCCGATAAAGCCCGAGCTGAAATTGAATCACCAGCTTCCGAAATCGATACCGAAGAAATGTCGTAGTAAATTTCATGCCAACACTTCTTCTTTCTTCCCGGCATACTGATGACAATCAAGCTCTTTGGAGAGCTGCAATTCGTCGTGAATGGTCAGTTGTTCGTGCTCGTGGAATTCGTTTACCGGAAATTGAAGATTCAGAAATTATTCTTTACGTCGAGGCTCTATTTGCCCCAACGATTGCTGGTTTACTTGGTAGAAAATTACTGGAACTGCGCGAAGAATGGCTTGTTCATATTCCATTTGAACTCCGAAAAAGAGAGATTGAGTTGATGAGTTTGGGCCAGGCTCGGAAACTAACGGAACCTGCATTTGTAAAACCTCCTAATGATAAAATATTCCCGGCCCAAGTCTATCAGTCTGGGCAGGATTTACCTGTTGAATTCGATGACGAGCTATCAGTTCTGGTGGCAGAACCGGTACAGTGGGAAGTTGAATTCCGTTGTTTTTGTTTGAATGGAACAGTGAAAACAGTTTCCCCCTATCTGAGATCAGGCAGGTTGGCAAAATTAACTGGATATGAGGCATCAGCAGAGGAATTAAATTTAGCAACTCTCTTTGCAGAATCTGTTCTCGATGCAGCCGATTCGATAACACCCAAAGCGGTTGTAATCGATGTTGGAAAAATTGCAGGACAAGGATGGGCAGTTGTCGAAGCCAACGCCGCCTGGGGTTCGGGTATTTATGGTTGTGCCCCTGATAAGGTATTGGACGTAATTCGTCACGCCATCATCGACGTGGTGTAGTCTGGTGCTACTGTTTGACAAACCAGACAGTGACGCCAGTCGTTTGATATTGTGTCATATAACCGAGAGTTCTTACTGGTTTAGCTGCCTTGTGGCTGCCAAATAATTCATCGTGCAGGTTGATATTGAATTAGTATCTTATCAATGAAATGCTGCGCAAAAGTGGCAGGAAATATTGAAATAATTGGGTAGCCCATCCGCTTTTAGCGGTTGGGTTGCGTAGCAACAAGACGAATGCGCCATGTGGTCTCCAAGATTATTGGAAGCTCAAATTAAATC
>WFOZ01000766.1 GCA_015487825.1 Planctomycetaceae bacterium | reverse complement strand
TCACCCGACCGGTTCGTAAGCCGGTCTCTTTATTCAGTACCGCTTTCATTAACTCGGGGGTGGCAACCTGTCCCTTCATCAGCAGGCGAGCGTTACCGGAATGAATCTGTTCCACGGCGTGATGCGCTGGAGTTTCTGAATTGATAATTGTGAAAGGAGCAGGATCAATTTGTAATTCACCTGCCAAATCCAAAATCCGAGATTGATCACCACAGATAATCGGCTTCACCCACCCTCGCCTTGAAGCAATCGCAAGGGCTTCCAGTACAGTCGGGTCCGCACCACCGGCTACCGCGACTCCCACAGGTTGTACAAGTTGATCAGCGGCCTGATACAGTTCATCAAATGCAGGTAAATGTGAAATGGTTTCCACCGGTTGTTTATCTTTCCTGTTTGGTTTTATTCCCCGGTCCATTGTGGCGGGCGTTTTTCCAGAAAAGCTGAAATTCCTTCCTGGGCATCATGCGTTAGCATATTGCTTGTCATGACATCGACAGCATCGTTATACGCATCTGGTTCGTTCATCGCGTACTGTCGGTGAAAGGCTTGCTTGCCGACTTGATTGGTTAGCGGGCTTGATTCGCAGATTTTCTGACAGTACTGCTCAATCGTCTGATCCAGCTCCTTTTCGCTGGTCACCTGGTTGATCAAGCCAATCTGATACGCTCTGTTGGCAGAAATCGGGGTGCCGGTGAGTAACATTTCCATTGCTACTTTGGCAGGAATGGCACGCACCAATGGCACCATTGGCGTTGTACAGAACAGACCGATCTTGACCCCCGGTGTTGCAAATTTAGCCTGATCAGTTGCTATCGCCAAATCACAGGCAGCAACAAGCTGGCAGCCCGCTGCGGTTGCCATTCCGTGAACTCGGGCAATGACAGGTTGCGGCAATTGCCTGATCTTCAACATCACTTTGGTGCAGGTCGAAAATAAATCGTGATAAAAATTTTCCGGTTGAGCGACCATTTCTCCCAGATCATGTCCCGCACAAAATGCAGGGCCATTTCCTCCAAGCACGACAACGTGAGCAGACGAATCACTCGCGATCCGCTCCAGTTGCTGCGATAAATCTTGCAGCAAACTGAGTGACAGAGCATTCCTTTTTTGCGGACGGTTCAACATTAAATGAACAACGCCCTCATGTTGTTCGCAAAGTAATTGAGGTTGATCGCTCATAAAATTTTGCCCCGTCACAAAAACCGGCGATTAGTGCCGGTAAATCGGAAGATGACTTTACTGAAGAACGCTTTTGTCATGCTGGAAAGCCTGAACTACATTCCCAACGCCTGTTCAATCTGGCAGGTCGAGTTGAATATGCAGTTCTTTGAGTTGCTTCCCGTCGACATTTGAAGGGGCGCCGGAAAGCAGGTCGGAAGCTTTTTGCGTTTTCGGGAATGCGATCACATCGCGGATGTTATCGTAACCACACAGCAGCATGACCCAGCGATCCAGACCGAGTGCGACACCGCCATGAGGAGGGGCGCCGTATCGTAAGCCTTCGAGAAGGAACCCGAAACGCTGTTCGGCTTCTTCTGCACTGATTTCAAGCAGGTCAAAAATTTTCTGTTGAATGGCAGGATCGTGAATACGAATACTGCCCGATGCAGCTTCGTAACCATTCACAACCAGATCGTAAGATTGTGCTCTTACCTTTCCGGGATCTGTTTCCAGTAATTCGATATCATCCGGATGCGGATAACAGAACGGATGATGCTCTGCGACCCAGCGCTTGTTTTCGTCGTCGTATTGAAGCAGCGGAAATTCGACAATCCATAAACAGGAAAAGTCTTTCGGATCGAAGAGTTCGAGTTCGCTGCCGAGTCGATTTCTCAGGGCAGCCAAAGCGGCTGAAGTAATTGCATTTTTATCAGCCACGCAGAAGATGATATCGCCCGGTTTCGCCTGCATTTTCTCAATGATTGCCTGCTGATGTTCCTCGGAAAAGAATTTGGCAATGGGTGAATCGAGTCCCTCTTCCTTCACACGGAAGAACGCCAGTCCTTTCGCGCCGTAATCGCCCACGAATGCGGTGAGGCCATCAATCATTTTGCGTGTATATTTTTCGGCAGCCCCGGGAGCAACAAGTCCCCGAACGCGACCGCCCGATTCCATTGTTTTGCTGAACACGCCGAACCCGCATGCTGCTGCGATCTCACCCAGGTCGGTCAATTCCATTTCGAATCGCATGTCCGGTTTATCGCTGCCGAATCGCTCCATCGCTTCAGCATGGGTCAACCGGGGCAGCGGCATCGGGTGGTCGATCCCTTTCAGTTCTTTAAGTGTCTCTGCAATTAAGCCGTCAATCACATTCAGAATGTCTTCCTGTTCCACGAATGTCATTTCGACATCGATTTGCGTGAACTCCGGTTGCCTGTCAGCTCGCAGGTCTTCATCACGGAAACAACGCGCAATCTGCATGTAGCGATCAAACCCAGAGCACATCAGCAATTGTTTGAAAATTTGTGGCGATTGAGGCAACGCGTAAAAACTTCCTTCATGCACACGGGAGGGGACCAGATAATCGCGAGCACCTTCGGGAGTGCTTCTTCCCAGAATTGGCGTTTCGATATCCAGAAAACCGTGCTTGTCGAAGTAGTCGCGAATCAGTTTTGTGTACCGATGTCGAAGCATCATCGATTCCTGAAGCTCGGCCCTGCGTAAATCGACCACTCGGTGCTTGAGTCGAAGTTCTTCATTAGGTAAATCGCCGGCATCAAGAAGAAATGGCGGTGTCAGCGATTTATTGAGTATCTCCAACTTGCTGACACGAACTTCAATTTCGCCAGTCGAAATTTTCTGATTGATCATATCATCTGGTCGGGCAACGATTTCGCCGGTAACTCGTACGACATCTTCGTGTCGTAAACCGCGAGCCAGCTGCTGAATATCGCTGCTGTCTTCCAGATTGAATTTGATTTGTGTTTTTCCGTAGCGGTCTCGCAAATCGATAAAGACAATTCCTGCATGATCCCGATATTTATCGACCCAGCCACAAAGAGTAACCTGCTGATCGACGTTCTCCTTGCGTAATTCGCCACACGTATGAGTTCGTAACACGTTCTACCGTTTCTGCTTGTTGATGTTGCCTGTTTGATATTGCCTTGGCTTGCCTCTGTTTTCAAACCGCAGATTATAGTTAATTGACGACTACTTTGTAGTGGTGAGGCGTAGAATTCTGAAGGTGAGGCAAAGATATGCGTAGCTGGCAGGTTGCGGACCTCATTGCCTGATGTTTTTTATCCCTGCCTGCTTCCAATGCGGACGAGGGATTCTGCTTGCGGGGGCTTGTTTCCCCTCATGCACCCGCTGAACATCTGCCCCGAGGGCGTTCAGTTTTTCAGTCAGTTTTTCGTAACCACGATCCAGATGGTAAATCCGACGGATCGTCGTTTCTCCTTCAGCTGCCAGGGCCGCAATGACCAACGCTGCGCTGGCTCGTAAATCGGAAGCCATCACGTTGGCACCACTAAGTCTGTGAACTCCCTGAATAATGACGCTGTTAGCTTCTCGTCGAATTTTCGCCCCCATGCGAACCAGTTCGGAAGCATACATAAATCGCTGTGGAAAAACACGATCCGTGACAACACTCATCCCCTCGGCCAGACATAACAGGGCGGTCAGTTGTGCCTGGATATCTGTTGGGATTCCGGGATAGGCAAGGGCTACAATATCTCCCGCCTGAATTTGCGATACGCCTGCAACTCGAATGGAATTGGAACTCGCCTGGCAGATAACTCCTAGCTGCGTCAGCTTATCGAGAAATGCGGAGAGATGTTCAGGGATGACATTTTCGATGGTGACATCTCCACGGGTAATCGCTGCTGCAATCATCCAGGTAGCTGCTTCGATACGATCCGGGATGATTTCATAATCGACCGGGTTCAGGGAGTCAACACCTTCCACGGTGATACAGGGAGTTCCCAGTCCATCGATTATTGCCCCGCAGGCTGTTAAAAAGTTTCCCAGATCAACAACTTCCGGTTCACAGGCAGCCGATTCGATGATCGTTGTTCCTTTTGCCAACACAGCTGCGGTTAAAATGTTGCACGTTCCGGTGACGGTGCTTCCCATCGCGCCCCCCAGAAAAATTCGAGCCCCTGTCAACTTCGCGGCTTTGGCGATCACATACCCATTTTGTATTTCAATTTCCGCTCCCAGCGCAGCCAGTCCCTTTAAGTGCAAATCGATGGGTCGATGTCCGATATTACAGCCTCCCGGTAAC
>WFOZ01000765.1 GCA_015487825.1 Planctomycetaceae bacterium | reverse complement strand
ATTGCGGACCACCGCAGAAATAGGAGGCTCCACCTCCCAGCGTGGTCCGCAATAGCGGACCCTACGCCAACGCTGAATAGTTACAATAAACCAAACATAAATTACTTACCGGGAACCTGCATCCTGCTGGACTGCGGTACCGATGCGGTCGAGGATCGGGAGATAACCGCCGTAAGTCTTGCTGAGGTTTTCCTCGTTGAGAGTCGTTTCAATTGGGCCATAAGCAATCAGACGACCATTCAACAGTAGCACTGAATCAAATGATCGCTGCACGGTCAGCAGATCGTGATGCACCACAATCAATAACTTCCCTTGCTTGCGTAAATCTTTTAATACTTTAAGGACGACATCTTCGGTTGCAGCGTCCACTCCGGCAAAGGGTTCGTCCAGAAAATAGATATCTGCATCTTGCGCTAGCGAACGAGCCAGGAAGACCCGCTGTTGTTGGCCACCGGAAAGACGCCCGATCTGGCGGCTCGCAAAATCCTCCATCCCAACTGCTTCTAAAGCAGCCTGTGTCTTTTCATGTTCAACAGGGCCGGGACGTTTGAACCAGCCGAGACCGCCATACGTTCCCATCAAAACAGTTTCGCGTACAGAAATAGGAAAATCCCAATCGACACTTTCCCGCTGAGGAACGTATCCGATCCGTCCACGGACCTGATTTACCGATTTCCCAAGCATCGAAACGTTCCCGGAAAGAATCGGAATTAACTCCAGCATCGCTTTGAGAAGCGTACTTTTCCCGGCTCCATTCGGTCCGACAATTCCGAGAAGCTGAGGTTGTTCAATTTGAAAATCGACATTCCACAACACTGGCCGATGCCGATAAGCCACGGTCAGATCGTGAACATCAAGTAAAATCGGTTTTGTATTCACAAGGTTCTCAATTATTCCTGAAGAATCTTCACAAACAATTCTACTCGTTCGCGGATCGGTTGTAGAGCCTCATTCCAGAAACTGACCGATTCGAGATCGAAATCGAAAGATTCTTTAGCTGCGGTAATTGCACTGGTACCAGCCGTGCAAAGCAGGAATTGATCGTACCGAGCCGGGAAACCGCTCGGATCGCTACGGGCTTCCAGATATAACCGCTGCGAAAGAAGATACCCGAACGTGTAGGGAAAATTGTAAAACGGTTCGTCACTCATGTAGAAGTGCAACTTGGAAATCCAGAAGGTCGGATTCCAGCCGGCTTCGTCCAGCACTCCTGCATAGGCCTGTTTCTGAGCATCAACCATCAGCCCGTTCAATTCACGTGCAGAAAGTTCTGCTTTTGCCCGCCTGGTATGAACCTGATTATCGAACAGATATCTGCAATGAATATTCATTAAAAAAGTAACAGAATCCTGTAATTGTCGATCCAATGCAGCGAGTCGATTTTGCTTATCAGCTACTTTTCCGATGCGTTGTTCAGCGACGACTGTTTCTGCAAATGTCGATGCCGTCTCAGCAAGAGTCATCGGATAACTTTGCATCACCAGCGGTTCGTTCCGCAACACCCAGGCGTGATAAGCGTGCCCTAATTCATGTGCGAGCGTGGAAAGCCCATCTTCGGTTCCTCGATGCGTCATAAAAATTCGAGTCTGTTTACTGAGTGGAAAATCGGTACAAAATCCCCCCTGCCTTTTCCTCGCACGATCTTCTGCTTCGATCCATCCTGAACTCAGTGCGTGTTCTGCGAATTCCTTCAACGGCGGATGAAACGCTGCGAATGTATCCAGGATTGTTTCGCAGGCTGTTTGATAATCAACCGCAGGAGTGTCCGAAGCGAGCGGAGCGTCCAGATCATACCAGCAGATTGTGTCGAAACCTGACAGATTCTGTTTTGCCTTCAGATATTTGATGAGCTCCGATTTACAACCTGATATCGCTTCCCACATGGCATCAATCGAGCGAGCAGTCACACGGTTTTGAGTATGAGGAATTACGAGATAATTCTTGCGATTGGCATACCGATCCAATGTTAAACGTGAACCGACAATATGATTCAGCACTGCTGCACACGGTTCTGAAATCGAATTCCATGCCTGTTGAGAGCTGAAGAATTTATTTTCGCGGTCTGTTCGATCCGGAGAATCAAACGCGATTTGCCCCGGCGATTTTTCGATAATTTCCCCTCGCTCCATCACCGAAATTCGAACTGAACCGGAAAGTTCATCGTAAAGTCTGCTCCAGGCCTGAATGCCATCAACATTCAAATCGCTCGCAAAATCAGCCAGATGATCGGGCAAGCGAAGAGATGCTTCCTGCCGACGTCTTTCGAGAAAAGGGAAAACAGTTTGTAATTCTGCCGCGTTTTTTATCGCTTCCCACTCATCAGAGTTGATTCCTTTGAGCAGTCGATCCAATGCGTGATCTGCCCGGGTGAGGATTGGATAGATAGCTGCGACCGCGCCTTCTGCTTTACGGTATTGTTCGTTATCGCTTTCATCAGAAGCAAAGCAATCAACCAACGAAACAGCCTGCGACCAATCACCACGTGCGCGGCCGTATTGCTCAACAAGTTCGGCAAGATCACAGGGATCGATCGATCCT
>WFOZ01000764.1 GCA_015487825.1 Planctomycetaceae bacterium | reverse complement strand
GTATCACCCGGATGGCAATTTCAACTACCGGGATGCCTGGGCAGACTGCTATCCATTTTTGGTCTGGGCCGCGTGGCTTACCGATTTGGATGCATTGAATGGCCCGGTCCGCGGGGCATTGCACGCGGAAATAAAGCATTGCCAGAAGGGTTTCTTTACTAACCCTGAGAACACTTTCGGAGGCAGCGAATACGTCAAGGATGGACTGGTTGCGATCGTCGAGATTACAGGCAAAGACGAATGGTTTGATCGAATGAAGACCATTCAGGACGAAATTTGGACGAACCCGACGATCAAGACGAAATACGGAAAAATCCCTTCGACCAACCTTGAAGTCAACGGCGAGCAGATTCAAGTTCTTGTCCGCCTGTATTCAATGACTGGTGAGAAAAAATATCTCGAAAGGGCTGAGCGTCTTGCAGACTACTACTTATTGAAGGGCGACTTTGTTCCGACTCGCCTGCGTGACCACGGCTGCGAAATTATCGGTGGCCTTGGCCTGCTGCTCGGTGTGGAGTCTGTTCACAATCCGGAAAAGGCAAAGCAGTATCTGCCATACATGAAGAAGATGCTGGACACAGTGCTGGAAGAGGGAACCAACACAGACGGCATTATGTACGATCATCTCGGACGAAAAGAAGGGCGTCTGAGTGATGGCTGGGGTTATAACTACGTGGCGTATCTCTGCTACGATGCGGTCGCAGGCAAGCCCACTTACAAGACGCACATCGAGCAGGTACTGCGTAACCTGGCAAAACCTGCCTACCAGAATTACCGATGGGAAGGAGACTCTATTGATGGGTTTGCCGATTCGGTCGAAGGGGGAATCTACTTGTTGAACAGACTGCCTGTTCCCGAAGGTTTTTCCTGGGTAGACAGGGAAGTGGCTGCCAATATCGTGTATACAAAGCAGAAAAACCACCTCTGGGGTACGATGAAGTTGCAGTCCAACGGTGTGAGAACCTCAATTATTCATGCACTCATGTACACACGCGGACTGATCGCCCGCCCGTGGCGACAGGACCTGACTCTGGGCGCGAGACAAACACAGGACGGGCTGGCAGTGGTCATGAAAGCAGAGAAGAACTGGTCAGGCAAACTGGTCTTCGACATTCCTCGGCATCGCATCTACATGGGTTTCAAGCATGACTGGCCCCGCATGAACACCATGCCGGAGTGGTTTACCGTAGAACCCGACAAAAAGTATATTGTCAGGAATGCTATCAACGGATCTCAGAAAACCTACACGGGAAAACAACTTCACGAAGGCCTGCCTGTTAAACTGAAAGCTGGAGAAGAAAGGCTACTGCTGGTCAAACCGTAGGGTCCGCTATTGCGGACCACGACGAAGATTCGGGCCTCCATAAAATGCGATGGTTCGCGGGTAGCGGAGCTTACCCGGCTTCACCCAGCACGGCTGGTTCATTCTGACAGCCGTAACCCAAACCACTCTTTTCGGGAATTTGCAAGAGGGCCAATAAAATTGACCGTTAGTAGTACAAATATCAATCAGAAACTGAATGAAAGGAATATGCATAATGATCATTGGAAAAAGAGCAATTTGCGTCCTGTGGTTATCTTTTGTGGTCGCAAGTTTGACCATCTGTGGTGCAGCTGAACCTCGTGTCGCAACCGATCCTGTCTCGTTCGTTAAGATCAAACAGATCAAGTCTTACTGCATTGACTTCAACTGGGGAGCAGGTGGCCCGAACGGGTTTGCAAGCCCCGGATTGTGGGCCGACGCCGATCCTGTGAAGCATGTGGAATGGTACAAAGCGATGGGCGTCAATGTGATCCAGACATTCTGTGTTTCCTGTAACGGTTATGCGTGGTACAAAAACGGCAAGGTACCTCAACAGCCGGGCCTGAAGCATAACTTTCTCCCTGAAGTGGTACGGTTGGGGCATCAGGAAGAAATGCTCGTGATGGGTTATTTCTGCATCGGTGCCAACACCAAATGGGGAAAAGAACATCCCGATCTGAGCTATGGTCATCCGAGTGAGGTTCATATTCCCTATACCGACGAGTATCTCGCCTACCTTTCCACCGCAATCGAAGATGCAGTCAGAACAACCGGCATTGACGGATTTATGATCGACTGGATCTGGCAGCCGCAGCGAAAATCAACAGGTGGCAAGTGGCTGAAGTGCGAAAAGGAATTGTACGGGCAACTTATGGGTGAGGTGTATCCCGAGAACGGAAAGTTGACTCAAAAGCAGGAAGTTGAATATGGTCGAAAGGCCATTGACCGGTGCTGGAAGACAATCCGGCAGGCCGCGAAAAAAGCGAACCCGAAGTGCATTATCTGGCTGTCAATATTTGATCCGACTCATCCGCATGTCGTCAACTCGGCAATGTATAAAGAGGTGGATTGGCTGATGAACGAGGGGGGCGATTTGGATCGCATTAAGGCAATTACACCTATGATCGGTAAACAAACACGCCTCATTTCCTGTCTGGCCAATTGGAATAAGCAGGAAGCAACCACCATCGTCCCGGCAGCCTTGAAGGAAGGTATCGGACTGTACGGCTTCACCAAACCTGGTGCCGATTCGCTACTGCCTCTGAAGCAGATTCTGGCACGTCCCGTAAAGGAGTTGAAAGGTGATCAGCGAAACATCGCCGTCCTGGCTCGTGCTTACCACAACGTCCCCGTCGATTTCGTGAGGAATGACAAAGGCGAATTTGTGAAACCGTAACTATTCAGCGGTTAGTGGTGCAGGATGAAAAAACTGGAGTTCCCCAAGAGGAGTTGCTGTCCAGATCGAAGTAAACGGTGATGACTGTTCCGCCAAACAGCGAGACATCATAAAGCTCCATCACCATCCAGCCGACAACGACATCATCACTTTCATCATCGGGAGTGCCGTTGTCATCATGCAATCCATAAGTCAAAATCGCATGGTATTATTCACACATTACATTCTGTCAGGCACAGCCTGACCTACTCAACTGTGCACACTAATTGTGATTCACAATTAATGAGAATATAGCCATTATAGCATTCGTTACTCTTCAATAGTGGTACGCACAGCGTACCCTACGTCGCTTCGCTTTCTCGAAGACATGAAGCTGAAAGAAATCGCCGAGGTCCTCGGTTGCAGTGATGGAACTGTGAAGTCTCGGTTACACCATGCACGGCGTATATTGCGGAGCCACATTGAGGAGATCCGAGATGATTGAGTCGCGAAAACCGAAGCATTCGCTGGGAGCTGCATTGCTCCGCCAGGCGATACCTAACAAATCTGAGTACGAAGAGTATCGAATGAATCTTGAATTGGCTTTGAACCGTGCCGAACGTTTCGAGAAGATTACCTTCCACATTGCCTGGGTATCGTTCTTGGTAGCATTTATACTTATGTTCGTCGGGGGAACGAGGATCATTGGGTAACCGTTCACGGGCTACGAATTGGTCTTTTCGGATTTTGGGAAATTTGCGATCATTTGTAAATGAGCCGATCACAGTTTCCCCTTTCTGATTCGCAGATGCAAGCCTTGCCGGTGGAGTTGCGTGGTGTTCTCAAATCGGTTATTGATTTTTATGATGCCCAAATGACTGAGCTTCGGCAGGAAATCAAATTGCTGAAAACCGAAAATGAATCGCTGAGGGAAGAAAATAAGTCACTGCAAACTGAGAACAAATTGCTGCGGAAAGAAAATGCCAAGTTGCAAAAGCGGGTGACTCAACTTGAATCACGACTTTCTAAAAATTCGCAGAATTCATCG
>WFOZ01000763.1 GCA_015487825.1 Planctomycetaceae bacterium | reverse complement strand
CAATAAATGGGACCTTGGGCTGGAAGGGGAAATGACATCAGAACGCTGGGCGGAATATCTGATTAAAACATTCGCTTCGATGCGACATGTCCCGATCGCATTTATTACCGCTTCGGAAGGAAAAAATATCCGCCAATTGCTCAACCTGGCTCAAACAATTTTCAAACAGTCGCGTATGCGGGTTTCAACCGGTCAGTTGAATCGCATCGTCGAAGATGCTGTGGAGCGAAACCCACCACCGATGAGTCGTAACAAACGACCTAAAATTTATTACGCCACGCAGGTTGGCACCGAACCCCCGACGATTGTTGTCAAATGCAATCAACCGATTCTGTTCGCTCCCAACTGGAAACGCTACTTCACCGGCTATCTTCGTGAAGAACTTCCTTTTAACGAAGTCCCGATGAAATTCTACTTCCGTCCCCGGCATGGTGAAGAGGAAGATGAGTAAGTATTGCTGTGGCCTGTGCGGTTCGTTTTAGCCCAGATTATGCACGAGTAAATCAGCATTCGTCAAAACGTGTAGGAATGAAAGAAGTTACGGTGATATTACCCCAAACATCTCGCAACTCAGCCGCAACGCGTTAGCGTCCGGTTCATGAAACGATGAGAGGAACCGGACGCTAACGCCCGGCTGATGTAAAATCCGTGTTAGGATGCAGTGCATGCACTCATGTTCGCGTGCCGAGTTGCGTTCAATGAAAGATAACGTCGAAGCCATTATCATTCGGAATATGATTTTCGAAATGGATACCGTAATTGATGGATCAGACACGCCGTCTCACAAGTCAATCAATTGTCTTCACCAGTTTAATACACCGATAATTTATAAATAGAGATATTTCTTATGAAACCTGTCCGTACCCGTTTTGCTCCCAGTCCGACTGGCTATATGCACATTGGAGGGATGCGTACCGCCTTGTTCAACTGGCTTTTTGCCCGGCACCATGGCGGCGTTTTCGTGTTAAGGATTGACGATACCGACCGGGCACGCAATATGGACGAAGCATTGGAGCCGATCCTGCAATCTTTTCGTTGGCTGGGGCTCAACTGGGATGAAGGTCCGGAAATCGGTGGGGCGTTCGGGCCCTATTTTCAGTCGCAGCGAGACGACCAATATTTGCAGGCGTGTGAGAATCTACTCCAGCAGGGAAAGGCGTTTCGAGATTTTACATCGCCCGAGCAATCTAAAATCGAACGAGAAACAGCTGAGAAAGAAAAGAGAAACTATCTCAATAACCGCAACGATCAAAATCTGAACGCACAGGAAGTAGAATTGCGAATTGAGCGAGGTGATAAATATGTGATTCGATTTATTGTGCCCCGTGAATTGGACGAAAAAATTGTGATTGATGATGTGGTTCGCGGGCGAGTTGAATTCGATCCGACACAAATGCCCGATCCCGTCATAATGCGGGGAGATGGAACACCGCTTTACAATTTTGCCTGCGTTGTTGACGATGCCCAGATGCAGATCTCTCATGTGATCCGTGCAGAGGAACATCTTTCCAACACTCCCATTCAGGCGATGTTGTACGATGCCTTGGGCTATGATCGCCCGGTTTTTGCACACATTCCCTATGTTGCTGCTCCGGGCACCAAAGAAAAATTGAGTAAACGCAAACTCGAAAAATATCGAAAATCTCCTCAGTTCAAAAAACTGTTTGAAGCGGCTGACTTCGTTTTTCCACTCCTCAATCTGGAAAACAAAGGGGGGCTCGATCCGGTGATGGTTGAGTATTACGATAAAATCGGTTATCTCCCCGAAGCGGTTCTTAATGCATTGTCACGTCTTGGCTGGTCGCTGGATGATCAGACGGAAATCATGTCTCTGGAAACAATTATTGAAAACTTTTCGTTGGAACGTGTTGTGAAATCAGCAGCTGGGTTTGATCCTGATAAACTTCTCAGTTTTCAGGCCGCCTGGATGGGAGAACTTTCGCCAACACAAAAAAGAGAAGGGTGTCTTTCGTACCTGAAACAAGCCGGTTTGAATGACGAAATACCGCAGGATTCTCAACTCGATTTCATCATCAATGCGATTGGAGATCGCCTGATTCTGTTTAGTGATATCCTCAGGTTTCAGGAGTTCTTCGTTGAAGATGACAAGCTTGTGTACGATCC
>WFOZ01000762.1 GCA_015487825.1 Planctomycetaceae bacterium | reverse complement strand
GCGCTGAGTAGTTACGAAAAATAGAGAGTAAATCTGTTATCATTGTGCCATTGATACACCAGCATGGGACTGATACGGCATTAGATTTATAATAGTGGAAACCGAATTTGATGGGTGCAAGCACGCCATCCTACAGTTTGAAATGAAGTTTCCAAAAGAAAAAATTCGTGTTCATTGGTGTCTATTCGTGGTTCAAATCCCTGTTTGGTTGCGGCACTGCCGCGCTGGGTTTTCTGCCTTCACAAAACTTTAGTTGCTATCCAGTGATCTAAAGAGTATAAAATGGGTTTAGTATTAAACCATTGCTTTGTCAATTTAATAACGTTAGGTCGGTGCAGGCCGAAGGGGCTTGCCGGTTTGAGATAATGTGTTGTTGGCAAAAACAACGCGTGGGCGTTGTGATTACCCCCGTGCCGTTAACATCTGTGTTGAGGAGTTTCAGTCATGAATCGGTCCACGCGAAATCAAGTGCTGTTTATCTGGGGAATGCTGGCCGGGATCATGCTGGTCCCGCAAGCTGAAGTGCAGGCCCAGCCGTACCGCTCACCAATCAATGTGACTGTCTCGCCGGATGGAAAAACAGTTTATGCTTCTGATCGAACCGGCAAAAATGTGTCGGTTCTTGATGTTGAAAAAATGGCAAAACGAAGTGAAATTGCTTTGCATGGCAAACCACGGGGGCTTGTTCTTTCAGCCGATGGAAGCAAACTTTATGTTGCAGAGCATGGAGCCGGCACCATCGCAGTGATTGATACCGGCAGCCTGAAGATTATTTCTCGTATTGCAGTTGGCAAGTGGCCTGTTGCGGTTGCTATGGCAAACAAAATGAAGCGGCTGTATGTCGGTAATCAGGATCGAAATTCCGTTTCGGTGATCGATTTGAACCAGAGCCCTGCTGTTGTGATTAAGGAAATCCCGGTCATTCGCGAGCCGGGCAGTATCGCTGTAACGCCCGATGAGCAGTCGATTGTTGTGGCGAACCTGCTTCCTCTTGGGCTGGGGACGGATCCGAGGTTATCGGCTGAAGTGAGTATGATCAACGCGAGCAGTCTCGAACCAGCCGGATCGGTAAAACTTCCTCCCGGCTCGACTATGGTTCAAGGTGTTTGTGTCAGCCCGAACGGAAAGTGGGCGTATGTGGTGCATGGTTTGGGGCGGTTCAATTTGCCGATCACTCAACTCGAACGAGGCTGGGTCAATACGTTTGCTTTGAGCGTGATTGATATCGCAAAGGGAACGCGACTGGCGACGATGCTGCTCGACGATTTGACCCAGGGGGCAGCCGATCCGCACAGTGTTGTCTGTTCGAAGGATGGCAACCAGCTTTGCATCAGTCATACCGGCGTGCATGAAATTTCGTTTGTCGATATTGGTCTGGTTCATCAATTGCTTGTTGGCAAAGTGCCTGAACAACTGGCATCTCTTAAAGATGGGTCGTTGTCTAACATCTGGGTGCAGATTCAGCAGAACAGAGAAAAGATTACCGATCTCGAAAATGATCTGACAGCGTTGTACATTGCAGGTGCGATTCGGCGAGTCCCATCGGGTGGTACCGGTCCGCGTGGATTGGTTCTTTCCCCTGATGATAAGAACCTGTTTGTGGCCAATTATTACTCGGGATCTGTTGCGGTACTCGATGCGACCACGGGCAGCCTGAAAGGAAATATTTCGCTCGGATCACAGCCGGAACCAAATTCTGTGCGGCGAGGAGAAATCATTTTTCATAATGCGGACCATGCCTTTCAGCGTTGGCACAGTTGTGCATCGTGTCATTCGAACGAAGGCCGTGTCGATGGATTGCGATGGGATTTTCTGGCTGATGGAATTGGGAATCCGAAAGATACGCTCAGTCTGGTTCACCTTGACAAGACAGAGCCGATGAACCGGCGAGCGACTAAAGCTTCTGCACACGCTTGTGCAAAAGGGGGACTGGAATCAACCAACATGATTGTCCCTACTGACCAACAGGTGGACGATCTGTTCGCTTATCTGATTTCGTTGCGACCGGAACCAAGTCCGCATCTTGCAGCCGATGGTCAGTTGACCGAATCTGCAAAACGTGGCAAGGCTTTGTTCGAAGGCAAAGCCAGTTGCGTGCGATGTCATCCCGGGCCGTACTATACCGATAAGAAAAAGCACAATGTCGGAGTACTCAGTTCGAACGAACCAGACGGTCGCTACGATACCCCTTCTCTGCTTGAAGCCTATCGCACTGCCCCTTACCTGCACGATGGTCGCGCGTTGACCCTCAAAGATGTTCTTACGCAAAACAACGAAAAGAAACAGCACGGAAAAGTTGATATATTGAGCGAACAGGAGATCAACGACCTGGTTGAGTACCTGCTTTCGTTGTGAAATTTAGATCGTAGGGTCCGCTATTTGCGGACCATAACTACTCGTTCCCAAGCTCCAGCTTGGGAACGCACGGTCGGGAAGGCCCACCTTCCTGTACAAAATGATTTGCTTTGCTGCATTCCCAGTACCGATGTGAAGCAGAGCTTCTGACTCTTGCGTTCCCAAGGAGGACCTTGGGAACGAGTCATAATGTTACGAAGAAAATAAGGACTCGATAGCCATGATCGCCCATTCGATGAGATCGTATTGCACAAAGTTGCTGGTTGCGTCTGTTGTTTTATTTTTCGTAATGACATCGCAAAGTACCTTCGCTGCGGATGCTTCTGCGCACGTCCCGGGGAAATTTCTGGCAAATTTGCTTGATGGTCCGATGAATGGTGTTGAGGAAATTGTTTTCGCCACACGGGTTTCAGGCAGGGATCACTGGTACGTCAGTTTTGGGAATTACAGTTGCGATTACGGACCGGGGCCTGATC